>NZ_ATUL01000001.1:0-211061 GCF_000420185.1 Thioalkalivibrio sp. ALR17-21
TGACCACACCGCGCTCGACGCGACCGGTGACCACGGTGCCGCGACCGGAAATCGAGAACACGTCTTCCACCGGCATCAGGAACGCACCGTCCACCGCGCGCTCCGGCTCGGGGATGAAGCGGTCCATCTCGTCAACCAGCTTGTGGATCGCCTGGGCGCCCATCTCGCTTTCGTCGCCTTCCAGCGCCTTCAGCGCAGAACCGGTGACCACCGGCGTGTCGTCACCCGGAAAATCATAGCTCGACAGCAGATCGCGGACCTCCATCTCCACCAGCTCCAGGAGCTCCGGATCGTCCACCATGTCCGCCTTGTTCAGGAACACCACGATGTGCGGCACGCCCACCTGGCGCGACAGCAGGATGTGCTCCCGCGTCTGCGGCATCGGGCCGTCCGCCGCCGAAACCACCAGGATCGCACCATCCATCTGCGCAGCACCGGTGATCATGTTCTTCACATAGTCCGCGTGCCCCGGGCAGTCCACGTGCGCATAGTGGCGCGTGTCCGACTCGTACTCCACGTGCGCCGTCGCAATCGTGATCCCGCGCTGCTTCTCTTCCGGCGCGTTGTCAATCTGGTCAAAGGCACGCGCATCGCTGCCGTACTTCTTCGCCTGAACCACCGTCAACGCCGCCGTCAGCGTCGTCTTCCCGTGGTCCACATGACCAATCGTCCCCACATTCACGTGCGGCTTCTTGCGTTCGAACTTTTCCTTGGACATATCTCGCTTCCCCGGATCGTGACGCTGTCGCTACGACGGCAGCACTGACGTTGCTACGTACCAAAAATGGAGCTCATGACCGGACTCGAACCGGTGACCTCTTCCTTACCAAGGAAGTGCTCTACCTGCTGAGCTACATGAGCCTGACCTGCAAGCCAGAATCTGGAGCGGGTGATGGGAATCGAACCCACATCATCAGCTTGGAAGGCTGAGGTTCTACCATTGAACTACACCCGCAGAACCTGGCTTTCTCGCCATCGCCCGCTCGGGTCGCTGGCATGAAACTGGGTGGTGGAGGGAGGAGGATTCGAACCTCCGAAGGCTGTGCCAGCAGATTTACAGTCTGCCCCCGTTGGCCGCTTGGGTATCCCTCCTGAACCAAGCCGTGCATTCTGAGAGACGAATCGAGGCAAGTCAACCCCGCCCGAGACGCCGTTCGCAGAACCGTCGACGGGCCCGCATCGAGGGCGCGGACAGCGAAAAACCTTGTTCCCATCCTTGTAATCCGCCGAATAACCGCTCTAATATCGGGCCAATGTGAGGAACAACCGCAGCGCCAGCTCGGCATGCGTTTCCATTCCGGACCGCGCCACGTACAGTGTGGATCATCCCCAATAACGTCTGCGAACACCCATGGCCAACAGCAACACGACCCCCCGCCTGCCGGGGCTGGCAAAACGCCTCGTCGACAACGGGCTGATTGCACAGGACATCGCCCAACAGCTGGTCGAACAGGCGCGGACCCAACAGACCCCACTCATGGCGCTGCTGGCCGACAAGGGCGACGTGCCGGAACCACGACTCGTCGAAGCGGCGGCGGAGGAGTTCGGGCTTCCGGTACTGGACATGGCCGCCTTTGACGAGGAAGTCATTCCGCGCGACCACCTGAACGAGAAGCTGATCCAGAAGCATCATGCCCTGCCTCTGATGCAACGCGGGAATCGGTTGTTCATCGCGGTATCCGATCCCACCAACCTGGTGGCCACCGACGAATTCAAATTCGCCACCGGGATGCCCGTCGATGCGGTGCTGGTCGAACCGAAGAAACTGGACAAGGCCATCGACGACGCACTGAATGCCTCGTCCCAGTTGATGGAAGATCTCGGCGATGACGAGCTCGACAGTCTGAATGTCGAAGCCGATTCCGATACCGAGAGTGCCTCGGATGAAGGTGATGCCGTTGATGACGCCCCGGTAGTTCGGTTCGTCAACAAGCTGCTGATGGACGCGATCAACCGTAAGGCATCGGACATCCACCTGGAACCTTTCGAGAAGGATTTCCGGGTTCGTTTTCGCATTGACGGCGTGCTGCATGAGGTGGCTCACCCGCCGAACTCGCTGGCTCCCCGCATCCTGGCCCGCGTCAAGGTCATGTCGCGCATGGATATCGCCGAACGCCGCATCCCGCAGGACGGGCGCATCAAGCTGAAGCTCTCACGCACCCGCGCGATCGACTTCCGTGTCAGCTCCCTGCCCACGCTGTGCGGCGAAAAAATCGTACTGCGCATCCTCGACCCGAGCTCGGCCTCGATGGGCATCGATCAGCTCGGTTACGAGGAGGAGCAGAAGGCGCAGTACCTGGAGGCCCTCGGGCGCCCGTACGGGATGATCCTGGTGACCGGACCGACCGGCTCCGGCAAGACCGTCTCCCTCTACACCGGTCTGGGCATCCTCAACACGTCGGACCGCAACATCTCCACTGCGGAAGACCCGTCCGAAATCAACATGCCCGGGGTGAACCAGGTCAACATCAACCCCAAGGTCGGACTGACGTTCGCCAGCGCACTGCGCGCCTTCCTGCGCCAGGACCCCGACGTGATCATGGTCGGCGAGATCCGCGACCTGGAAACCGCCGAGATCGCCATCAAGGCCGCTCAGACCGGGCATCTGGTACTCTCCACCCTGCACACCAACGATGCGCCGCAAACCCTGACGCGCCTGGCCAACATGGGGGTGCCGCCGTACAACATCGCCTCGTCCATCCTGCTGATCATCGCGCAGCGACTGGCGCGCCGTCTGTGCCCCAACTGCAAGGCACCCGAGGATCTGCCGGAGGAAACGCTGCGCGACGAGGGCTTTACCGACGAGGAGCTCGAACAGGGCTTTACGGTGTACCGGCCGGTGGGCTGCGATCAGTGCACCAATGGCTACAAGGGCCGGCTCGGGATCTACCAGGTTATGCCGATCTCGGAGGAACTTGAACGGATCATCCTTGAAAATGGCAACAGCACCGAACTCGCCCGCCAGGCCGAAAAAGAAGGCATCAAGGACCTGCGGCGGGCGGGCCTGCACAAGGTCATCGAAGGGCTGACCAGCCTGGAAGAAGTCAACCGCGTGACCATCGACTAGCGGCTAAGGGGGACAGGGAATGGCCGATTCCGGCACGATCTATACTTGGGAAGGCCTCAACAAGAACGGCGACCGCGTCAAGGGCGAAGTGCCCGCGGAAAACGAGACCTCCGCGCGCGCCGAACTGCGCAAGAACGGTGTCAACGTTCTGAAGATCAAGAAGAAGCCGAAACCCCTTCTGGGTGGCGGGCAGAAGAAGATCATCCCCGCCGACATCGCGTATTTCCTGCGGCAGATGACCACCATGCTGCAGTCGGGCGTGCCGCTGGTGCAGGCGTTCGAAATCGTGGGACGGGGCAACGAAAAGGCCTCGATGCGCGATCTGATCATGCAGATCAAGACCGACGTCGAGGGCGGCGACACCTTCGCCACCGCCCTGTCCAAGCACCCGAAGCACTTCGACGACCTCGTGGTGAATCTGGTCGAGTCGGGCGAGCAGTCCGGAACCCTGGAGACGCTGCTCGACAAGATCGCCACCTACAAGGAAAAGACGGAGGCCCTCAAGGCCAAGATCCGCAAGGCCCTGTTCTATCCGGCGGCGGTCATCGTGGTGGCCATCGTGGTAACGGCGATCCTGCTGATCTACGTGGTGCCGCAGTTCGAATCCCTGTTCCAGGGCTTCGGCGCGGACCTCCCGGTGTTCACCCGCATGGTCATCAACATGTCGGAGTTCGTACAGGCCTGGTGGTGGGCCCTGCTGGGCGGGGCCGTTCTGGCCGGTTTCCTCTTTGTCCAGGCACGCCAGCGTCTCCCGAAATTCGATCGCTTCCTCGACATCGCGATCCTGCGCGCTCCGGCGTTCGGGCCCATCCTGCGCAAGGCCGCGGTGGCGCGTTTCGCCCGCACACTGTCCACCATGTTCGCCGCCGGCGTGCCTTTGGTGGACGCCCTCAATTCGGTCTCCGGCGCCACGGGCAACGCCGTGTATCGCGAAGCGACCGAGCGCATGCGCGATGAGACCGCGGCCGGCGGCCAGCTGCAATGGTCGATGCGCAATACCGCCGTGTTCCCCAACATGGTGGTGCAGATGGTCGCGATCGGCGAGGAATCCGGCTCGCTGGACACCATGCTGGGCAAGGTCGCCGACTTCTACGAAGAAGAAGTCGACAACGCGGTGGACAGCCTGTCCAGCCTGCTCGAGCCGCTGATCATGGTCGTGCTGGGCGTGCTGGTCGGCGGCCTGGTGATCGCCATGTACCTGCCGATCTTCCACATGGGGCAGGTTCTGTGAAGGCCATCCGCAGCCGCCGGCCATGAGCGACCTGCTGGCCAACACGACGATCGCGATCGTGGTCGCCGCCGTACTCGGGCTCATGATCGGCAGCTTCATCAACGTCGTCATCGCGCGGCTGCCGGTGATGCTCGAACGGGAGTGGCAGGCCGAGGCCCGCTACGTGCTGCATGGCGAGGAACCCGCAGCGGATGCCACCGCAGAACGTTTCGACCTGGTCCGCCCCCGCTCACGCTGTCCGAACTGCCAGCGCGCCATCCGCGCGATCGAGAACATCCCGCTGCTCAGCTTTGTGTTCCTGCGTGGCCGCTGTCCCGGCTGTGGTGTGCGCATCAGCTGGGAATATCCGGCGGTGGAACTACTCACCGGGATCCTGTTCGCAGTCACCGTCTGGTATTTCGGCGCGGGCATCGAAGCCGGCATGGCCCTGATCCTGACGTCCGTCCTGGTCGCGGCCGGGGGAATCGACGCCCGCACCACCCTGCTGCCGGACCAGCTGACGCTCCCGCTGCTGTGGCTCGGCCTGCTGGTCAACAGCTTCGGGCTGTTCACCGATCTGCAGTCCGCGGTGTTCGGGGCCATGGCGGGTTACCTGCTCCTGTGGCTGATCTTCCACGGCTTCCGCCTGCTCACCGGGAAGGAAGGGATGGGTTATGGCGATTTCAAGCTGCTGGCTGCCCTCGGGGCGTGGCTGGGCTGGCAGGCCCTGCCCGTCATCCTGCTGCTCGCGTCACTGGTGGGCGCAGCGGTCGGGATCGCGCTGATCGCCTTGCGCGGGCGGGACCGCAACATCCCCATTCCTTTCGGCCCGTACCTCGCCGCCGCCGGCTGGCTGACGCTGATCACGGGCGACGCCTTGCTGCGCATCTATTTCCCGCACGGCCTATAATCGGAGGTATGGAACGGGCGGGCCTGACCGGCGGAATCGGATCCGGGAAAACCCGGGTGGCGGCATTGTTCGCGGAACTGGGGGTACCGGTTCTGGATGCCGACCGCGTCACCCGCGAACTGCAGGAACCCGGCCACCCCCTGCACGGGGCCATCGTTGAACACTTCGGCCCCGGGGTGCTCGATCCGCGCGGCCACCTCGATCGACGTGCGCTGGCCGCGCGCGTGTTTGCCGACCCGGCCGAGCGCGAAGCGCTGGAAGCCATCGTTCACCCGCGGGTCCATCGGGAGATCCATTCCCGACTCGAGCAATACGACACGGACGCCCCGTATGCCCTGATCATGGTCCCGCTGCTGTTCGAGGCCGGCTGGGAGGACGATTTCGTGCGGGTAATCACCGTCGAATGCACGCCCGAGGAGCAAATCGAACGAGTCACCCGGCGCGACGACCGGACCCGGGAGGAGGTCGCCGCCATCATGGAACGTCAGCTCAGTGCCGACGAACGCCGCCGCCGGGCCGATGCCTGGATCGACAACCGGGACTTCGTGGACGATGCCCGGCTTCGTGAACAGGTGCTGACCATCGACCGCGAATTGCGCTCCCTCACTTCCGACGGGTAGAAACCATGCCCCCCAATGTTCGATACTGCAGGATCTTCAATCCAATGGCGCCGCCGTGACCCGTCCGCTGATCTTCGAACAGCCCCTTCACGAACGGATCCGCCTCCTGCTCCGGCTGGAGGCGCTTACGCAACGTTTCGGTGACGCCCTGCAGGCAGGGCAACCTTACGACCATCACGAGGCCCTGGTCTCTCTGGTCGACATCTATGCGCTGGTCACGCGCGTCGACATCAAGCGCGAACTGATGGGAGAGATCGAACGCCAGACCGCCAATCTGCAGCGGCTGGCCGACCAGCCCGGGATCGACGCCAGCCGTTTCCGAAGCACGATGGACGACCAGCGACGCCTGCATTCCGCACTGGAAGAACAGGCCGGAGCCCTGGACGGGGCGGTCCGCGAGAACGAATTCTTCAACAGTGTGCGCCAGAGGATGGCCCTGCCCGGGGGCGCCTTCGACTTCGATCTCCCGATCTACCACCACTGGCTGTCACAGCCCGTGGACGCACGCACCGAGCTGCTGCTGGAGTGGTTCCGGCCGCTGGAGAGCGTGACCGAGGCCACGCAGCACGTGCTGCGCTATATCCGCGGATCCGGCAACGACCGCAGCGTCACCGCCGAGGAGGGATTCCTGGAACAGCCCCTGGACAGCCAGCACGCCTGGCAGATGATTCGGGTCAGCGTGGACCCGCAGCTGGGCATCTACCCCGAGATCTCGGGCGGGCGTCAGCGCTTTACCGTGCGCTTCATGGATCCCGGCGATTTCCGCTCGCGCCCGAATCCGGTGCGCGAGGATGTCACATTCGGCCTTTGCTGCTGCGCCCTGTAGGCAGCCCAGGGCGGCACCGCCCGTGACGTCACTCCCGGCCGCCCGGCGGCTCTCCGAGCAGACCACGGATGGCTGCGATCCCGCAGGCGCCGGCGGCGCGGGCCGGCGCGAGGCTGCCCGCGTCCAGCCCCCCCAGGGCGTAGACCGGCACCGGACTCGCCGCGGTCAGACGTGCCAGACCGTCCCAGCCCAGCGGCGTCGCCCCCGGGTGCGTCCGCGTCGGCCGGACCGGTCCGACCACGGCCAGATCGGGCGCCAGCCTCCCCGCCTCCCGGAGACCCGTGACATCGTGCGCGGACACGCTGATCCGGCCGGCCACCGCGGGGCGCCGGGACAGCGCCCGCCAGCGCCGCTCCGGCAGATGCACCCCGGCCGGCGGTAGCTCGTCCAGCCAGTCCAGCGGCGCGTTCAGGAGCACTTCGGTACCCAGCGACTGCGCGACCGTCACCAGGTCATGGGCAAAGCGGAGATAGTCGTCCCGAGCCAGCCCCGGCGCACGGACCTGCAACAGCCCCACATCCCCGTGCCGGAGGCGGGCCGCCACACGGTCCACCACGGCGGCGATGCCGTCGGACCCGGCCGGGTCGGGCGTCACCAGAAGGAAATCGGGGAGCTGCAACAGGCGCAGAATCGGGCCGTTGGCGGCCGGGAAATCCGCCGGATCCAGCGCGGTCGCCTCGCGCCAGCGCAGGGCGCAGCCTTCGCACTCCCGGACCTCGCCGCTCCAGTCCGGCACCCGGAACACGTGCAGCCGCACGCGGCGGTCGCCGTAGTCATGCTCCAGCCGCAGGCAGGGGATGGCATGGGCCACCTCCAGCGCGGTCTCCTCCCGGATCTCGCGCACCAGGCCCGCGGCCGGGGACTCGTCCGCCTCCAGCTTGCCGCCGGGGAATTCGAGGCGGTCCGGCTGATGCTGCCCGGCCCCGCGTTGACCGACCAGGACCCGGCCGGCCCCGTCCTCGATCACGCCCAGCGCCACATCGAGCGGTGCCGCCTCAGGAGCGGTATTCGGCATTGATGCGCACGTACTCGTGGGAGAAATCGCAGGTGTACTTGCGCGCCCGCGCATCGCCCCGTCCGAGGTCGATGGCGATGGTGATCTCGTCGGCCGCGAAGGCGGCCTGGCCGTCTTCCTCACGGTATCCGGGCGCGCGGCCGCCACCGCGCACGATCGCCAGACCGTTGATGTCGACCGTGACCCCCTCGATCCGGAGATCGCTGACGCCGGCCCGTCCCACGGCCGCGAGGATGCGCCCCCAGTTCGGGTCGCTGGCGTACAGCGCAGTCTTCACCAGAGGGGACAACGCGACCGTCTCGGCAACGCGCTCGGCTTCCGCCCGCTCGCATCCGCCCGTCACCTCCACGGTCACGAACTTGGTCGCCCCTTCCCCGTCGCGCACGATCGCGGTCGCCAGTTCCAGACACAGTGACCCCAGCGCCTGCGCGAACGCGGTGCGGTCGGCATCGCCGACCAGACGGACACCGCTGGCCCCGCTGGCCATGCAGACCAGCGCGTCATTGGTCGAGGTATCGCCATCCACGGTAATGGCGTTGAAACTGTCACGGTTCGCCTCGCGCAGCAGCGCGTCCAGCTCGTCCGCATCGGTGGCCAGGTCCGTGCCGACAAAACCCAGCATCGTCGCCATGTCGGGATGGATCATCCCCGATCCCTTCGCCATGCCTGTCAGTCGCACGCGCCCTTCGGACAGACGGGCGTCGCGGCTCGCGACTTTCGTCACCGTGTCAGTGGTCATGATCGCCCGCGCCGCCCGCAGCCAGCTTTCGCCATCCTCCACGAGTCCGTCGTAGAGCCCCGGCAGGGCCGCCTCCAGCCGCTCCAGCGGAAACGGCTCGCCGATCACCCCGGTGGAAAACGGCAGCACCGCCGAGGCCTCGCAGCCGGCCAGCCGGGCCAGGGCCGTGCAGCTCGCCTCGGCCGCACGCAGCCCGGGCTCACCGGTACCCGCGTTGGCGTTCCCGGCATTGATCAGAAGCCAGCGCGGACGCCCCTCCGCCTGATGCCGTCGGGCGACTTCCACCGGCGCAGCGCGAAAGGCACTGGTTGTGTACAACGCGGCGACCACTGCGTGTTCGCCACCGTCCATCAGCACCAGGTCATCCCGACCCGCATAACGGATGCCGGCCGCGCCGGCTGCCAGACGGATGCCCGGCACGCCCGGTGGCGCCGACGGTTCCTGCAGTCCCACGGCCATCAGAGCCGGCCGTGGCAGTGCTTGTATTTCTTGCCGGAACCGCACCAGCAGGGCTCGTTGCGTCCGAGCTTGGGCTCCTCCCGCCGGTACGTCTCGTCACCACCGGCGACCTTGCGTGCGCCCTCGTCCGCGGCGCCCCCGTCGTCCTCGTCCGCGGCCAGAGGACTGTCGGGATTCTCGTGGCGGAAATTCATGGCCCCGGTATCCGGTGCCTGGCGTTCCGGCTGCAGCTGTTCGGCGTCCTCGGCGGAACGCAGCTGGATACGCAGCAGCATCTTGATCACGTCGTGCTTGATGCGCTCCAGCAGCGACTGGAACATTGCGAACGCTTCTTTCTTGTATTCCTGCTTGGGATTGCGGTTGGCATACCCGCGCAGGCCGATCCCCTGGCGCAGATAGTCCATCGCCGCCAGGTGTTCCTTCCACTGCGAATCCAGCACCTGCAGCATCACGTCTCGTTGCAGGCGGTTCATGGTGGCATCGCCCAGCTGTTCGCGCTTGCCGTTGAGGGTCTCGCGCGCCCGCTCGATGATGCGCTCGCGCAGGGGTTCCTCGTGCAGGTCGTCCTCGTCATCCAGCCACTGCTTGACCGGCAGTTCCAGGCCGAATTCGTTGCGCAGCGCCTGCTCCAGCCCTTCCGGATCCCAGATATCCTCGATGCTGCCGGGCGGGATGTATTCGCTGATCTGCGCATTCATCACGTCGGCCACGAGGGCATCAATGGTGTCGCT
This sequence comes from Thioalkalivibrio sp. ALR17-21, assembly GCF_000420185.1. Lineage (NCBI taxonomy): Bacteria > Pseudomonadati > Pseudomonadota > Gammaproteobacteria > Chromatiales > Ectothiorhodospiraceae > Thioalkalivibrio > Thioalkalivibrio sp. ALR17-21. Next base: position 9,578 of record NZ_ATUL01000001.1, read on the forward strand.
GATGTCTTCGGTGGTCAGCAGTTCCGCGCGCTGCTCGTAGATGACCTGGCGCTGGTCGTTGGCGACGTCGTCGTATTCCAGCAACTGCTTGCGGATGTCGAAGTTGTGCGCCTCGACCTTGCGCTGGGCGTTCTCGATCGCCCGCGAGACCCATGCGTTTTCGATCGCCTCGCCTTCCTTCATCCCCAGGCGGCTCATCAGCGACTTGACGCGCTCGGAGGCGAACACCCGCATCAGGTTATCCTCCAGCGACAGGAAGAAACGGCTGGAGCCCGGATCCCCCTGGCGCCCGGAGCGTCCGCGCAGCTGGTTGTCGATGCGCCGCGACTCGTGCCGTTCGGAGCCGATGATGTGCAGGCCGCCGGAGGCCAGGACCTCGTCGTGACGCTTCTGCCATGCCTCGCGAATCCGCTCGCGCTGCTCGGTGTCCTCCGGATCCACCTCGGCCAGCTCGGCATCCAGGCTGCCGCCCAGAACGATGTCGGTACCGCGACCGGCCATGTTAGTGGCCAGGGTCACTGCGCCGGGCTGCCCGGCCTGGGCAATGATGTGCGCCTCCCGCTCGTGCTGCTTGGCGTTGAGCACCTCGAATTCGATGCCCTTCTCCTTGAGCGACTTCGCCAGCCGCTCGGAGCTGTCCACCGAGGCCGTGCCGACCAGCACCGGCTGGCCGCGCTCGACGCACCATTGGATCTCCTTCGCGATCGCGTCGTACTTCTCGTCCTGGGTCAGGTACACCAGGTCCTGCATGTCCTCGCGGATCAGCGGCTTGTTCCCGGGAACCACCACAACCTCCAGGCCGTAGATGGTCTGGAACTCGTAGGCTTCGGTATCCGCGGTGCCGGTCATGCCCGCCAGCTTGTCGTACTGGCGGAAATAGTTCTGGAAGGTGATCGAGGCGAGCGTCTGGTTCTCGCGCTGGATCGGCACGCCCTCCTTGGCCTCGATCGCCTGATGCAGCCCCTCGGACCAGCGCCGACCGGTCATGATGCGGCCGGTGAATTCGTCGATGATCTGGACCTGGTTGTCGCGCACCAGATAGTCGACATCCCGATGGAACAGGGCATGCGCGCGCAGCGCCGCGTTCAGATGGTGCAGGACCGCGATCGCGCCGGCGTCGTACAGCGACTGGTGCTCCTCCAGCAGGCCGGCCTCGCGCAGCAGGGCCTCGGCCTTCTCGTGGCCGTCCTCGCTGAGGAAGACCTGTTTGGCCTTCTCGTCAACGAAGTAGTCGCCTTCGCTCTCTTCGTCTTCCTGACGTGTCAGCTGCGGCGGGATCGCGTTCATGCGCTCGTACAGCTCGGAGTCCGAGCCGGACGGGCCGGAAATGATCAGGGGCGTGCGCGCCTCGTCGATCAGGATCGAGTCCACCTCGTCGACCAGCGCGTAGTTCAGGCCCCGCTGCACGCGCTGCTCGGCCGAGAAGGCCATGTTGTCGCGCAGATAGTCGAAACCGAACTCGTTGTTCGTGCCATAGGTGATGTCAGCCGCGTACGCCTCGGTACGGGTGACCGGCCGCAGGCCGTCCATGCCGTCCTCACCCGCCACATGGTCGGGGTCGAACACGAACGAGGAAGCACCGCCCGACTGTCCGCCGGAGGAGTTGATGACGCCGACCGTCAACCCCAGGGCCTGGTAGAGCCGTCCCATCCAGGCCGCATCGCGGCGGGCGAGATAGTCGTTCACGGTCACCACGTGCACGCCATCACCCGGCAGCGCATTGAGATAGGCCGTCAGGGTCGCGACCAGGGTCTTGCCCTCGCCGGTGCGCATTTCCGCGATCCGTCCGTCGTGCAGGACCATCCCGCCCATCAGCTGGACATCGAAGTGGCGCAGGCCCAGTACGCGGTCGCTCATCGCTCGGCAGACCGCGAAGGCTTCGGGCAGCAGCGCATCCAGGTCCTCGCCCGACTGCAGCCGTCGGCGGAATTCATCGGTCTTGTGCCGCAGTTCTTCCTGCGGCAGATCGTCGATGGCCGGGGCCAGGGCATTGATGCGCTCGGCCTTTTTCGCGTAGCGCTTGATGATGCGGTCGTTGCGACTGCCGAAGAACTTGCGTACGAGCTGCTTCATGGGGATCCGGAAGATTGGCTGAAACCGACCTAGGATAAACGATCCGCGGAGGTCACGCTCAGCGATGGACGTAGTCGGCCGGATTTTCCGGCCCGCCGGGACCGTGAACTTCGAAATGGAGGTGGGTATCCGTCGTCCGTCCGGTACTGCCCATACGGGCGATGGGCTGGCCTGCTTCCACCCGTTCCCCGGGATCGACCAGCAACTCCGCATTATGCGCGTAACGGGTCAGCAACCCGTCGGCATGAACGATGTCGACGCTGCGCCCGAACCCACCGTTGGTGTCCGCCCGCACCACGATCCCGTCCGCGGCCGCCCGGATCTCGGAGCCCTCGCGTCCGGCGTAGTCCATGCCGGAATGAAAACGCCGCTCGCCGGTGAACGGATCGTCGCGGTATCCAAAGGCCGAGCTGACCCAGGCCTCGGATTCCACCGGCCGCACGCCGGGGCGCATCCGCTCGTCCCGGGCATCGCCGCGCACCGCCTCGTCCAGGCGCGCGACAGTCGTGTCGCGCTGCCCCAGCAGGTGATCCAGCGCGGCGATGCGACGGTCCACCGCGGCCGCGGTGTCCGGCGGCGACGCCCCCCCGCGACCGCCGGTCTCCGGTTCCAGCGCCTCCGGGTCCAGATCCAGGGCGTCGCCCAGACCGGACATGCGCAGGTCCAGGCGCGCCTGGCGGTTTTCCAGCTCGACCAGACGGGACGCCAGCGACTCCACCCCCTCGCGCGCGAGCTCGCGTTCCGCGAGTTCGAGATCGGGCGAGCCCACGGTCGGGAGCACGGGGATTTCGACCACGTCACGCTGCTGCTGGCCCAGCTGATAGCCGGCGGTCACGACCGCGGCCAGCACCCCCAGCAGCACCGGAACCACCAGCCACAGCGGGATCCGGGTACAGACACCGCCGGCTCGTAGTAGCATCAGGTCCATGCAACCTCCGTTGATTCCTGCAAGACCCGACCGGGAGGCGCCATGTCAGCCATGACGCCGCCCCGCATCGGCCGATACATCCGCGCCGCGTGGCAGAGCCACGTCACCCCGGACCGGGCACTGGAACGGGCACTGGCCGGGCTGGTCGGAACGCACGTCGCCAGTGGGCGACTCCAGCTGGTGCGCCACGACACCACCCTGGTGGCAGTCTGCCGCGACCGCGCCCTGTGCACCGAGATGCGCTTCCAGCAGCGCGAGATCCTCAAGACCCTGCAGGCGGCCGGCTACCCCGAAGTGGAGCGCGTGCGGGTCGCCCTGGGCGGTGCGGCCCGCTCGACCGAACCGGATCCGGTGCGCAGCCGTCCGCCGATCCCGGACAGCGCCCGCCAAACCCTGGAACAGACGGCCGGCGAGGTCGACGATCCCCGGCTGGCGGGAGCACTGCGGCGGCTGGCCCGCGCCCGTCCCCGCGATACGGGGAACGACAAGGGGTGACGTCCCTCAGCCGGTGGCGCCCGGCTCCAGCTGCCCGAACGAGATCGGCAGCGGCTCGGAGGGATCCTCGAAGGTGACCTTTTCCCAGGCCGTCCGATCCGCGGCCAGCTGACGGATGAGCTGATTGTTCAGGGCATGGCCGGACTTGTGCCCGGTGAAGGCCCCGATCAGGCTGTGGCCCAGCAGGTAGAGATCGCCGACCACGTCGAGGATCTTGTGCTTGACCAGTTCGTTGTCGTAGCGCAGTCCGGTTTCGTTGAGGATCCTGAAATCGTCCAGCACCACGGCGTTGTCGAGGCTGCCACCCAGTGCCAGCTGGTTCGCCCGCAGGGCCTCGATGTCGCGCATGAACCCGAATGTCCGGGCGCGCGAGACTTCCTTCACGAATGAGGTAGACGAGAAATCCAGCTCGGCGCGCTGGCTCCCGTCGGTGAACATGGGGTGTTCAAAGTCGATGCAGAAACCGACCTTGAACCCTTCATAGGGATCGAAGCGCACCCATTTGTCGCCGTCGCGAACCTCCACGCTGCGCTTCACCCGGATGAATTCCTTGGGAGCATCCTGCTCCTTGAGACCCGCGGACTGCAGCAGAAACACGAACGGTCCGGCGCTGCCGTCCATGATCGGGACCTCCGCCGCGCTCACGTCGACGAAGAGATTGTCGATGCCCAGACCGGCTACCGCCGACAGCAGATGTTCCACGGTGGAGACCCGCGCATCGCCCTTGACCAGGGTCGTCGACAGCCGCGTGTCCCCGACGTTCTCGGCCCGCGCCGGGATTTCCACCGGCGGGTCGAGGTCATCGCGGTGAAACACGATTCCGGTATCAGGGGGGGCCGGACGCAACGTAAGGACGACCTTCTCGCCCGTATGGAGCCCCACTCCGGTCGCCCGGATGCTGTTCTTGAGCGTTCTTTGCCTGATCAACGCACTGCCTCTTCTGCGAGAGCGCATGGAGGGGAGCCCGGGCCCTCCCGGGCTCCGTTCATGCACACAACGAATGCTCCATTATTGCAGGATTCCGCTCCTCCTGCATGTCAAGCCCCTCAATCCGCCTGCTTGCGCAGGAAAGCCGGGATGTCGAGCACATCGATGTTCGACTGCTGGTTACCGCTGCCGTAATCCGTCGCGACCTCGTCCTGGCTCCGGCGCTGACGCTGGTGCGTAGGGCGATCGAAATCCACGTCGGAACCGGCCGCCGCCTGCTGCGGCTGGGCATCCACCACGCGCACCTGCGGGCGTTCGGGCTGCTCGGTCTGCGCGCCCAGGCCGGTGGCCACCAGCGTGACCCGCATCTCGTCGCTCATCTCGGGATCGATGACGGTACCCACCACCACGGTGGCGTCCTCGGAGGCCAGCGCCTTCACCGCTTCGCCGACTTCCTCGAATTCGCCGATACCGACATCCATGCCCCCGGTCACGTTGACCAGGATGCCGCGCGCCCCGGAGATGTCGATGTCCTCCAGCAGCGGGCTGGCAATCGCGGCCTCGGCGGCCTGGCGCGCACGGTCTTCGCCGGAACCGGTGCCGGTCCCCATCATCGCCATGCCCATCTCGCGCATCACGTTGCGTACGTCGGCGAAGTCGACGTTGATCAGGCCCGGACGGGTGATCAGCTCGGCGATGCCCTGCACCGCGCCGAACAGCACGTCGTTGGCGGCCTTGAAGGCATCCAGCAGGGTGGTGTTCTTGCCCATCACCGTGAGCAGCTTCTCGTTGGGGATGGTGATCAGGGAGTCCACCTGCTCGGTCAGCGCCTTGATCCCGGACATTGCGACCTGCATGCGCTTCTTGCCCTCGAACGGGAACGGCTTGGTCACCACGGCCACGGTCAGGATGCCCATCTCCTTGGCGATCTGTGCCACCACCGGGGCCGCGCCGGTGCCCGTGCCGCCGCCCATGCCGGCGGTGATGAACACCATGTCCGCGCCGTGCAGCAGGTCCTGCACCCGCTCGCGATCCTCCAGTGCGGCCTCGCGGCCCACCGACGGATCGGCCCCGGCGCCCAGGCCCTTGGTGATGTCCCCGCCCAGCTGCAGCAGGGTCTTGGAATCCAGACTCTTGAGCGCCTGGGCATCGGTATTGGCGCAGATAAAATCCACGCCATCCAGCTGCGAATGAACCATGTGCTGTACGGCGTTGCCGCCGCCGCCACCCACGCCCACGACCTTGATCGTGGCGCTCTGGCTAAAGGTATCCATCAGTTCGAACGTCATGATTGCGTCCTCTTGTTTCGTGTGTACATGTCCTTCCTTCTCGGTAGCCGGAGAGCGGTCCGGCCCTTCGGTCCGGCCTAGAACTGGCCGGTAAACCAGCGCTTCATGCGCGCCCAGATCCCCTGGAACCCGGATTCCACCGGGCGGGCCTCCTGCAGGGCCCGTGACTCGCGGGCATACAGCAGCAGGCCCACCCCGGTGGCATGCACCGGGTTGCGCACCACGTCCAGCAGCCCGGTCACGTGCTGCGGAACACCCAGGCGAACGGGCATGTGGAAGACCTCCTCGGCCAGGTCCACCCCACCTTCCATCCGCGACGACCCGCCGGTCAGCACCACCCCGGCGGCGATCATTTCCTCGGTCCCGGAACGGCGCAGTTCGGCCTGCACCAGTTGCAGAAGCTCCTCGTAACGCGGTTCCACCACCGACGCCAGGGTCTGCCGCGAGAGCCGGCGCGCCTCGCGGTCGCCCACCCCCGGGACCTCGATGGACTCCCCGGGGTCGGCCAGCGAGCGCAGCGCGCAGGCGTATTTCATCTTCAGTTCCTCGGCGTACTGCGTGGGCGTGCGCAGCGCGACCGCGATGTCGTTGGTCACCTGGTCACCGGCGATCGGCAGCACCGCGGTGTGCGCGATCGCGCCGTGGGAGAACACCGCGATGTCGGTGGTGCCGCCCCCGACATCGACCAGGCAGACCCCCAGGTCCTTCTCGTCCTCGGTCAGCACCGAATACGACGACGCCAGCTGTTCGAGGATGATGTCGTCCACCCGCAGGCCGCAGCGCTCCACGCACTTCACGATGTTCTGCGCCGCCGACACCGCGCCGGTAACCAGATGGACCTTCGCCTCCAGGCGCACGCCGGACATCCCCACCGGTTCGCGGATGCCCTCCTGCTCGTCGATGATGTATTCCTGCGGGAGCACGTGGAGGATGCGCTGGTCGGCGGGGATCGCGATGGCCCGCGCGGCGTCGATGACCCGCTCGACGTCGCCCGGCCCCACCTCGCCGTCCTTGATGGCCACCACGCCGGTCGAGTTGTAGCTCTTCACGTGACTCCCGGCGATACCGGTGTACACCGAGTGGATCTCGCAGCCGGCCATCAGCTCGGCCTCCTCCACCGCGCGCTGGATCGACTGCACGGTGGACTCGATGTTGACCACCACGCCCTTCTTCAGGCCGCGCGAGGGCGACGAGCCGATGCCGATGATCTCGATCTCGCCGTCGTCCTTCAGTTCGCCGACGATGGCCTCGATCTTCGAGGTCCCGACATCCAGCCCGACGATCAGACCCGATTCCGCCTTCTTTGCCATCATCTCCCCGCGTCCTTTCACTGTGTCCCGGGATCGCCGGCGGCGTCCCCGTCTTCTTCGGCCCAGGCCACCGCCATGCCGTGCGGATAGCGCAGGTCCCAGCGTTCCACCGGCGCGTCACGGCGCTCGCGCACGACGTCGGCCGCCCGTACCAGAGCATTCAGGCGGGCCGCCTCGGCGTCCCGCCCCATCAGGATCCGCCCCCCGGACTCCAGACGGATGGTCCAGTCATGCCGACGACCCTCGGCCACGCCGGCCACCTCCAGGCCGGCATCCGCCAGACGTGCCGACACCTCGAGGTAACGGCGCATCAGCACCACCTGGCGCCCGTCCTGCCCCTCCAGCGCGGGCAGGTAGTCCCACTCGGCCTGATCCACCGGCCCGAACACCCGGCCATGCCGGTCGACCAGCTGCTCCTCGCCCCAGCGCGCCACCGGTACCGGTTCGCGCACCTCGACCACCAGCGTCCCCGGCCATTGCCGGCGCAGCTGCACGCGATCGATCCAGGGCTCGGCGACCAGAGAACGTTCCAGTGCCGCCAGATCGGCGGTAATGAACCCCGGCGCGTGGCGACGTGCGAGTTCACGCACCCGCTCCACGTCGGCGTAGCGGGGCTCGCCGGCGATCTCGATGCTCTCCACCGGCACCAGCGCGTCCGGCTCGAACCGGGTCGTCGCCAGCAGGACCAGCACGATCGCCGCGGCCAGCGCCATTCCGGCCAGCAGACGCAGGGCCGGACCGGACACGCTGCGCAGCCGCGCGAAGCGCGCTGCCGGCGGGGTGCGCCGGCGATTCATCGCAGCCCTCCGCACTGGAAACTGGAGTCCAGGATGCGCAGGCACAGGGTGTCGAAATCGATCCCCGCCTCGGCCGCCGCCTTGGGCACCAGGCTGTGATCCGTCATGCCGGGCACGGTGTTGATCTCGATCAGATGGTTGTCGCCGTGCTCGTCCTGCAGGATGTCGACCCGTCCCCAGCCACAGGCCTCCAGCGCGGCAAACGCACCCAGCGCCAGTGACTGCAATTCCAGCAACGAGCTTTCATCCAGCGGCGGCGGGCAGACATACCCGGTGCGGTCCGACTCGTATTTCGCGTGGTAGTCGTAGAACCCGCCGTCGGCACGGATCTCGACCACCGGAAGCGGCTGGTTGTCGAGGATGGCCACGGTGTATTCGTGGCCCTCGATCCACTGTTCGGCGAAGATCTGCCCGGGCTGGCTGCGCGCCGCCTCCCAGGCGGCCGGGAGATCGGCCGCCCGATCCACCCGGGTAATGCCCAGGCTCGAGCCCCCGCGGGCCGGCTTCACGATCAGGGGCAGCCCCAGCGCCTCGGCCACCGCATCCGGGTCGAACCCCGGGTTCAGCAACCGGTAGGGCGCACTGGGCAGGTTGCTCCCGGTCCACAGTCGCTTGCAGGCCAGCTTGTCCATCCCCAGGGCGGAACCCAGCACGCCGGTGCCGGTGTAAGGCATGCCGGCCAGGTCCAGGCAGCCCTGCAGGGCCCCGTCCTCGCCACACTCTCCATGCAGCGCGATGAAGACCCGGTCGAACCCCTCCAGGGGGAGGTGCAGATGCCCCATGTGCGCCCGCGTGAGATCGACCGGATGCGCATCCACGCCCTGACGTCGCAGGGCCGCCAGCACGGCGTTGCCGCTGGCCAGCGAGACCTCGCGCTCTCCGGACCAGCCGCCCATCAATACCGCCACCCGGCCATAGTCGCGGGGCTCTGCGTCGTTACGATTCATGCCGTTCCCTCGCTGTCGTCGCCCGGGTCGATGAACCGGCCCAGGATGCGTACCTCCGGCTCCAGGCGGACGCCGAACCGCTGCTCCACCGTATTGCGCACGGTGTCGATCAGGCGCTCGATGTCTTCCGCCCGCGCCGTACCGTCGTGGGTGATGAAATTGGCATGCACCGGCGAGACCTCGGCCGCGCCGGCGCGCAGGCCCTTGAGTCCGGCCGCCTCGATCAGGCGTGCGGCGTGATCGCCTTCCGGATTGCGGAACACCGAACCGCACGACGGCTGACCCAGCGGCTGTTTCGCGGAGCGTTCGCGCAGCAGTTCGCGGATGCGCCGGGTACCGGCCTCCGGGTCGCCCGGGCTCAGACGCAGAGTCGCCCCGGTGAACCACAGACGCTCGCGCGGATCGAGCCCCTGGACCCGGCGGTAACCGACCCGGAACGCATCCGGGCGGCGGGTTTCCAGCCGGCCTGCACGATCGACCACCTCCACCGATTCCACCAGGGACCAGGTCTCGCCGCCCCAGGCCCCGGCGTTCATCTGCAGGGCGCCGCCCACGGTGCCGGGGATGCCGGCGAGGAACTCCGCCCCCACCAGACCCTCACGGGCACAGAAGCGCGCAGCCTGGGCACAGGCCAGCCCGCCGCCCAGGAACACCCGGTCGCCGTCCAGGCGTTCCCGCTCGGCCAGAACGCCCTGCAGATGCACCACCAGCCCGGCAATGCCGCCGTCGCGCACCAGGACGTTGCTGCCGAGGCCAAGAAAGGTGATCGGAAGGTCCGGCGCGAGGCGGGCGACCTGCGCCAGCAGGTTCGCGAGATCCTCGCGGTCCGCCGGGCGGAACAGCCAGTCGGCGTGCCCGCCGGCACGCCATGAGGTCAGCGGCGCCAGCGGTGCCCGCGCCTGCAGTTCGCCGCGTGGCTGCAGCTCGTGCAGATGACGCGCCGCGGCCAGGGCAGGGTCCAGCGGTGTCATGCGCCACCTCCGGTTAGCTCTTGCGGCAGCAGGGCCGCCAGGCGACCGATGTCGCCCGCCCCCTGAGCGATGATCACGTCATCCGCCTGCAGCAGCCCCTCCAGCACGCCGGCCACGTCCGCGGCCTGTTCCACGAAAATCGGCTCGACCTGGCCGCGCAGACGGATGGCCCGCGCCAGGCTGCGCCCGTCTGCGCTCGCGATCGGCGCCTCGCCCGCGGCATACACCTCCAGCAGGATCAGCACGTCGGTCTCCGACAGCGCCTCCACGAAGTCCTCGAACAGGTCGCGGGTGCGGGTGTAGCGATGCGGCTGAAACACGGTGATCCGCCGGCGACCGGGCCAGGCATCCCGCGCCGCGGCCTGAGTCGCGGCGATCTCGCGCGGGTGATGACCGTAATCGTCGACCAGCGTCACCGGCCCGGCCGGCCCCGCCCACTCGTGGACCTGGAACCGCCGCCCGATGCCCTGGAAGCGTTCGAGCGCCGTGGCGATCGCCTCGCGCGGGGCCTCCAGCTCCCAGGCCACGGCGGCCGCGGCCAGGGCATTGAGCACGTTGTGCCGCCCCGGGAGATTCAGGGTGACCGGGAACGGCTCACCGGCCTCCGGCAGTTGCAGGCGGAAATGCGTCTGCACGCCTTCCTGGCGCACATCGAGGGCACGCACGTCGGCCTCGGCATCGATCGCGTAGGTCAGCCGCGGGCGTTCCAGCTCCGGCATCAGCTCGCGCACCTGCGGGTCATCGGCGCACAGGATCGCCAGCCCGTAGAAGGGCAGGTGGTGCAGGAACTCGAGAAAGGTCTCGTGCAGCTGGCGAAAATCATTGCCATAGGTCCCCAGGTGATCGGCATCGATGTTGGTCACGATCGCGAGCAGCGGCTGCAGATGCAGGAACGAGGCATCGCTCTCGTCGGCCTCGGCCACCAGGTAGTCACCGGCGCCCAGGCTCGAGTGGCTGGCGGTGGAATTGAGCCGCCCGCCGATCACGAAGGTCGGATCCATGCCCGCCTCCGCCAGCACGCTGGCCACCAGACTGGTCGTGGTGGTCTTGCCATGGGTCCCGGCGACCGCAATCCCGAAGCGGAAACGCATCAGTTCCGCCAGCATCTCGGCACGCCGCACGATCGGGATACCGCGCTCGCGCGCCGCGGCGACCTCGGGATTGGACGGATCGATGGCCGAAGACACCACCAGCACGTCGGCCTCGGCCACGTTCTCCGGCCGGTGCTCGCCGACCACGCGCACGCCCATCTCCACCAGGCGGTCGATCATCGGCGAGCGGCCCAGGTCCGAACCGGAGACCCGGTAACCCAGCTGATGCAGCACCTCCGCGATGCCGCTCATCCCGGAGCCGCCGATCCCCACGCAGTGGATCCGGCGGATGCGGCGCATCGCATGTTCCGGCAGGCGCGCGTGGCTCATGATCCCTCCCCCGCGGGGCCCGGCCCCGCCAGTTCCACACAGACATCGGCGAGGCGCGCGGCACTGTCGGGGCAGGCCAGCGCCCGCGCGCGTTCGGCACGGTCGCGCAGGGTCTCGCGGTCCAGCGAGCCCAGCAGCTTCGCCAGCGCCTGCGGCTCCAGCTCGGCATCGCGGAAACGCCAGGCCGCCCCGGCGTCCACCAGGGCCTCGGCATTCGCATACTGGTGATCGTCCACCGCATGCGGATACGGCACGAACACCGCGGCCACACCGGCGGCCGCCACTTCGGCTACGGTCAGCGCTCCGGCGCGACAGATCACCAGATCCGCCTCGGCCCAGGCCGCCTCCATGTCCGCGATAAACTCGGTGACCGTGGCTTCCACCCCGGCGTCGGCATACGCCGCGCGGGCTTCTTCCAGGGTGCGTGAGCCGGCCTGGTGCAGGACCTGCGGGCGCTGCTCCGACGGCAGCAGGCCGAGCGCGGCGGGCACCGCGTGATTCAGCGAACGCGCGCCCAGGCTGCCCCCCAGGACCAGCACATTGAGCGGCCCACTGCGTGCGGCGTAGCGCTCGCCCGGGGCGGGCAGGGCCGCGATCGCGGAGCGCACGGGATTGCCAACCCGCGTGGCGCGCACCCCGGGCGGGAACGCACCGTCGAAACCGGCGAACACGCGGTCGGCGACCTTCGCCAGCCAGCGATTGGTCAGGCCGGCCACCGCATTCTGTTCGTGAATCACCAGGGGGCGTCCCAGGGCCGCGGCCATCAGCCCGCCGGGTCCCGCGGCAAACCCGCCGAAACCGATCACCGCATGCGGGCGAATGCGCCGGAGCAGCAACAGGGCCGCCCACAACGACAGCCCCAGGCGCCAGGGGGCGAAGGCCAGCCCGAGCAGCCCCTTGCCACGCAGGCCCGTGATCGGGAGGGTATGCAGGTCAATCCCGGCCTGCGGCACCAGGCGCGCCTCCACGCCCGCACGAGTCCCCAGCCAGACCACCTCGACCCCGCGCTCGCGCAGGGCCTCGGCCACCGCCAGCCCGGGGAAGACATGGCCGCCGGTACCGCCGGCCATGATCAGCACGCGCGGGGCCGTCATGCCGCACCTCCGCTCTGCCGGGCGGCGCGCGAACGCCGGCGAGGCACCGGGGCCGGCGCCGGGGTCCGCGCCTCGCGGGCCACCCGCAGCACCAGACCGACCGCAATCATACTGACGATCAGCGAACTGCCGCCGTAGGACAAAAACGGCAGCGTCATCCCCTTGGTCGGCAGCAGCCCCATGTTCACGCCCATGTTCAGGGCCGCCTGCAGGCCCAGCCAGATCGCCACGCCGAAGCTCAGATGGGCACCGAAGGCATGACCGCTGCGCTGGGCCTCCAGGCCGATGCGCAGGCAGCGCCAGACCAGCCCTGCGAACAGTGCGATCAGCACCAGCACACCGAAGAAACCGAACTCCTCGGCGAACACCGCGAACAGGAAATCGTTGTGCGCCTCCGGCAGGTAGAACAGCTTCTGCACCGAGCCGCCCAGGCCCGAGCCGGTGACCCCGCCGGAGCCGATCGCGATCAGCGACTGGGTCAGCTGAAAACCGCTCGCGAACGGGTCCTGCCACGGGTCCAGGAACGCCGTCAGGCGCGCCACGCGGTAAGGGGCCGCGACCGCGGCGACCGCCATGCCCGCCGCGATCGTGCCCCCCAGCGCGAGGAACTGCGACAGGCGGGCGCCGGCGAGGAACAGCATGCCCATGCCGATCGCCAGCATGATCGCGGCCCCGCCGAAATCCGGCTGCAGCAACAGCAGGACGGTACCCGCCCCCAGCACCACCAGGGGACGCACGAACCCGGCCAGCTGCAGGCGCAGGGTGGAATAATGACGCACGATGTAGCCCGCCAGGTACATCACCACCAGCAGCTTGGCCAGCTCGGCCACCTGCAGGTTGAACGCTCCGATCGGGATCCAGCGGGTTGCCCCGTTGACCGTGCGTCCGACGCCGGGCAGCAGGACCACCACCAGGATCAGCAGGAACAGCGCCAGCAGCCATGGGCCGGCGCGTTCCCAGCGCGCCAGCGGCACGTTCCATGCCGCCACCGCGGCCATCGTACCCAGCGCGGCAAACAGCACCTGGCGCTGGAGGAAGTGCCAGGCGTTGCCGAAATCACGCGCGCCCATCTCCATGGAGGCCGAAGCGACCATCACCAGCCCCAGCGCGACCAGCGCCGCGGTCAGCGCCAGCAGCGGCAGGTCCACCTCCTGCTGCAGGCGCCGGACCATGGGCGAAGTCGGCTGGCTGACCGGGGCGCTCATGCGGCCAGCTCCCGCACGGCCCGGGCGAAGTCGTCACCCCGGGCGCGATAGTCCGGATACATGTCCAGGCTGGCGCAGGCGGGCGACAGCAGCACGGTGTCTCCCGGCTGCGCCCATTCCGCGGCATGCGCCACCGCCGCATCCATGTCGTCGACCCGCTGCACCGGCACCACCGGGGCGAGGGCACGCGCGATCAACGGCGCGTCCTCGCCCAGCAGCACCGCGCCGCGCACCTTGCCGGCCAGCTGGTCGGCCAGCGGGGCAAAATCCTGCCCCTTGGCCTGCCCGCCCGCGATCAGGACCAGCGGCCCGGGCGTGCCGCGCAGTGCGGCCAGGGTGGCACCGAGGTTGGTGCCCTTGGAATCGTTGATCCAGTCCACGCCGTCGACCGAGGCGATCCACTGCGAGCGATGCGGCAGCCCCGGGAAATCGGCCAGCGCCGCCAGGGCCCGCGCCCGGCGCCCCGCCGAGTCCAGCCACGGCCAGACCAGGCCCAGTGCGGCCAGGGCGTTGGCCCAGTTGTGCTGGCCGCGCATGCGCAGGCGCGCGGTCTCCAGCAGGGTCCGGCCGCCGCGACACAGTTGCGGTCCCTCCCCGTGGCCGCCGACACACACGCCCCAGTCGGCGTCCGCCGCCGGCGCGCCCAGACCGAAGGTCTCGCGCGCCATGCCCGGCGGGGTGGTCAGCTCCGCCACCATCGGGTCGTCACGATTGAGCAGTCCGCGCCGCGCGCCGCGGAACACCCGCTGCTTGGCGCGCAGGTAGGCGGCCATGTCCGGATGGCGATCGAGGTGATCCGGCGACAGGTTGAGCACTACGGCAGCAGCGGGCGCAAGCTCGTGACACCGTTCCAGCTGGAAGCTGGACAGCTCCAGCACGAACACCTCCGGGTCGCGTTCCAGCAGGTCCAGCGCCGGGGTCCCGTAGTTGCCCCCCATCGCCATCGCGTAGCCGGCCGCATCCAGCAGCTCGCCGACCAGCGCGGTCACCGTGCTCTTGCCGTTGGAACCGGTGATCGCGATCACCGGGGCTCCGGCCTCGCGGGCGAACAGGTCGATATCCCCGGTGACTTCGGCGCCGGCCTCACTTGCGGCGGCGATCACCGGGTGTTCCAGGGCCACCCCGGGCGAGACGATCAGGCGACGCACCCCGCTCGCATCCAGGCCGTCCAGCGGGCCGACCCAACGCTCGTTCAGGATCCGCGCCAGTTCGGGATCGTCACAGGCCGGCGGCTCGCGACGGGTATCGGTAACCGCAAACGACATCCCGCGCGCGAGCAGGTAACGCGCCACCGACTGCCCGGTGGCGCCCAGCCCGACGATCAGGTTGTCGCTTCGCAGCCGTTCCATCAGCGCACCTTCAGGGTCGCCAGACCGATGAGGACGAACACCACGGTCAGGATCCAGAAACGCACGATCACGCGCGGCTCCGGCCAGCCCTTGAGTTCGAAGTGGTGATGCAGCGGCGCCATGCGGAACATCCGCCGTCCGGTCAGCTTGAACGAGGCGACCTGCAGCATGACCGAGACGGTCTCCAGCACGAACACGCCGCCCATGATCAGCAGCACGATCTCCTGGCGGGTCAAGATCGCCATCATCCCCAGCGCCGCGCCCAGGGCGAGGGCCCCGACATCGCCCATGAACACCTGCGCGGGATAGGTGTTGAACCACAGGAACCCGAGCCCCGCCCCCACCAGCGAGGCGGCGAAGATGCCCACCTCGCCAACCCCGGGGACCGCGGGAATGCCGAGATAGTCGGCGAACACCGCATGGCCCGCGGCATAGGCGAAGATGCCCAGCGCACCGGCCACCAGCACCGCCGGCATGATGGCCAGCCCGTCGAGCCCGTCGGTCAGGTTGACCGCATTGGACGAGCCCACCACCACCAGCCACACCAGCGGGATGAACAGCCAGCCCAGACTGAATTCGATGTCCTTGAACACCGGCAGATAAAAGGTGGTTTCCACCGGATCCTGGGCCGTGAGCATGATCACCCCGGCGGCCACCAGGGCGAACAGGGTCTGCCACAGCAGCTTGGATTTCGCCGACAGCCCCTGGCTGTTGCCGTAACGCAGCTTGAGGTAGTCATCCCAGCCGCCGACGGCGCCGAAGGCCAGCGTGGTCAGCAGCACGATCCAGACGAAACGATTCGTCAGGTCGCTCCACAGCAGGGTGGCCACCGCCACGGCCACCAGGATCAGCGCACCGCCCATGGTGGGCGTGCCGGCCTTGCTCAGGTGCGATTCGGGGCCGTCCTCGCGGATGTTCTGGCCCACCTTGCCCAGGGTCAGACGGCGAATCACCGAGGGACCGATCAGGAGCGCGATCGCCAGCGCCGTGACCACCCCGAGGATGGCGCGCAGGGTCAGGTACTGGAAGACCGTGAACCCGGTATGGAACTGGGCGAGATATTCAGTCAGTGCGAACAGCATCCGCCGCCTCCGGGTTCAGGGGCTGCGCGTCCAGCGCCTCCACGATGGATTCCATGTGCTGGCTGCGCGAACCCTTGACCAGCACGGTGGTTCGCTCGTCCAGCAACCCCTGCAGACGCGCGACCAGTGCGGCATGATCGGGGAACCACTCGCCCTGCTCGCCGAAGGCATCGGCGGTTTCGCGGCCCAGCTCGCCGAGCGCCAGGCAGAAATCGATCCCCATTGCTCGGGCCTCCCGCCCGGTGGCCGCGTGCAGGGCCGCTGCATCGCCGCCCAGCTCGCCCATTTCCCCCAGCACCAGGATGCGCCGACCGGGCACCGCCGCCAGCACCTCCAGACCGGCCCGCAGAGAATCGGGGTTGGCGTTGTAGCTGTCGTCCCAGATGCGGGCACCGCCTGCGTGCTGCAGTGCCTGCAGGCGGCCGGCGACCGGGCGCCAGTCGCTCAGTCCCTGCGCGATGATGTCGATCGCGGCGCCCGCGGCATTGGCGGCGGCAGCGGCCGCCACGGCATTCGCCGCGGCATGGCGGCCGGGACCGGCAAGGCGGATCTCGCGGCTGGCACCGAGGATCGTGAGGCGCAGGCGATCCGGGGCGACCCACACGCCCTCGACCTCGCCGCCCCCCTCGAGGGAGAAGCGCTGCAGATGATGGTGCTCGTTGAGCGACAGCCAGTAGTCGGCGAACGGGTCGTCCAGATTCACCACCGCGGTCCCGCCCTGGGCCGGCAGACCCGAGTAGATCTCGGCCTTGGCGTGCGCCACGCCTTCCAGGCTGCCGAAGCCTTCGAGGTGCGCATGACCGGCGTTGGTGATCATGGCGACGTGCGGCTGAGTCCATGCGGCCATGCGGCCGATCTCGCCGGCGTGGTTGGCGCCCAGTTCGATCACCGCGAAATCGGTATCCTCCGGCATCGCCAGCAGGGTCAGCGGTGTCCCGATCTGGTTGTTCAGGTTGCCTTCGGTGGCATGCACCCGCCCCATGCGCGCGAGGATCGAGCGCAGCATCTCGCGGGTGGTGGTCTTGCCGTTGGAGCCGGTCAGCGCGATCACCCGCGCGCGGCACCGCCTGCGCCAGGTCGCGGCCAGCCGCCCCAGGGCCTCGCCGGTGTCGGGCACCACCACCTGGGCCTGCGGCAGGTCTTCGCGGGCGCGGCGGACCAGCAGCACCGGTGCCGGCAAGTCGGCGTGCAGATGGTCATGGGCATCAAAGTTCGGACCGCGCAGGGCGACGAACAGCCCGCCTTCACGCGGGTTACGCGTGTCGCTGAACACGCCGGTGAATGCCGCCCCGGCGTCCCCCTGCAGGCGCCCGCCCACGGCGGTCGCCAGTTCTCCGGCCGTCATCCGGATCATCGCTCCCCCTCCCCGGAAATCCCCTCGCGCGCCAGCCGGGCGGCCAGCTCGCGATCACTGAATGGATGAAACCGGTCACCGATCTGCTGGGTGGTTTCGTGCCCCTTGCCCGCCAGCAGCACGATGTCGCCCGGCCCGGCATCGGCGACCGCGGTACGCACCGCGGCTTCGCGATCGCCCATCTCGCTGCAGCGCGCGGGATCGTCACAGCCCTGCAGCACCGCCTGGCGGATGGCCGCCGCATCCTCGTGGCGCGGATTGTCATCGGTCACGATCACCCGGTCCGCGGCACGCATGGCCACGCGCCCCATCGCCGGACGCTTGCCCCGGTCGCGATCGCCGCCGCAGCCGAAGACCACAAAGAGGCGGCCACGCACGTGCGGACGCAACGCACTCAATGCGGCCTCCAGGGCCTGCGCGGTGTGGGCGTAATCGACCACCAGCTGGGCTCCGCCCGGCAGATCGTGGCGCTCCATGCGGCCGGGGACCCCGGGCAGCTCGGCCACCGCGTCCGCGGCGGCCTCCCAGGCATGTCCGAGGGCATGCAGGGCGGCCAGAGTGGCCAGCAGGTTCTCGACCTGAAACCGTCCGTACAGCCGCGACCGCACCGGCACGCGCCGCCCGTCGGCAACGAGGACGAAGTGCAGTCCCTCCGGGCCGGCCTGGATGGCCTCGGCGCGCGCCATCGCTGCGGAAGACTCCAGCCCCCAGGTGACGTCGGTGATGCCCTCGGGCACCGGACGGCGCAGGAGCTCGTGACCAAGCTCGTCATCGGCGTTGATCACCCGCGTGCACAGTCCCGGGCGGTCGAACAGCGTGGCCTTGGCCTCGGCATATGCGGCCTGGCTGCCATGGAAGTCCAGATGATCCGTGCCCAGGCGGGTCAGCACCGCGACGCGCACCGGGACCCCGTCCAGACGCCCCTGGACGAGCCCGTGCGAAGAGGCCTCCAGCGCCGCGGCTTCGCAGCCTTCGCGCGCCAGCCCGGCCAGATGCCGGTGGAGCTCGAGCACGCCCGGGGTCGTGTGCCCGGCCGGGTGCAGCTGCCCCGGACGCCCGACGCCCAGGGTGCCGACCAGGCCGGCCGGGGTACCCAGACGTTCGAGTGCCGCTGCGATCAGATGTGTCACCGAGGTCTTGCCATCGGTGCCGGTCACCGCGACGATCGGCGCGGCCTCCGGCCAGGCACCGAATACCCGCTGCGCCATGGCTGGCAGCAGAGCACGCAGCCCCGGAACATGGACGCAGGGCGCGCCAGGCGAGGCGGCGGAGGGGCCCGCATCGGCCTCGTCCCACAGGATCACGCCGGCGCCGCGCGCCGCGGCATCCTCGGCGTGGGCCAGACCGTGCTCGCGGGTTCCCCGGAGGGCCACGAACCCGGCGCCCGGGGTCACCGCGCGGCTGTCCTGCACAAGGTCGGTCACGACCAGCGGGCCGTGGCCATCCAGGGCCTCGGGAAACTGCGCGTGCAGATCCACCCCGGCCACCCGTGGATCGGTCGCCGCGGCGGTCATGGCTGCGCCTCCTCGCCGGTGGCGAGCTGCATCGGGATCTCGGGCATCGCGTCCGGACGCACGTTGTACATGCGCAGGGCCGAGGCGGTGACCTCGCGGAACACCGGCGCCGCCACCGCCCCGCCGTAATGCACGTCGGCGGGTTCGTCCACGACCACCGCCATGACGAACCGTGGCTCGGATGCCGGGACCAGACCGACGAAACTGGAGTAGTAACGGTCCTCGGCATAACCGCCGCGCACCGCCTTGCGCGCGGTGCCGGTCTTGCCGGCGACCCGATATCCGTCGATCACGGCCTGGCGCGCGGTGCCCTCGCTGCCCACGGTGTGTTCCATCATCGCGCGCAGGCGTCCGGCGGTGTCCGCGGTCATCACCCGTTGCGGCTCGCGGGCATCATCCGCGGTCTCGACCAGGCGCACCGGCAGGCGACGCCCGTCATTGGCAAAGGCCGTATAGCCGGCAGCCAGCTGCAGCGGCGTGACCGCGAGCCCGTAACCGTAACCGAGCGTGGCCTGCTCGACCTCGCGCCAGGCGGTGAAGTCGCGCAGGGTGCCACGCGCCTCGCCCGGAAAATGCAGGCCGGTTGCCTGTCCGAAACCGGCGCGGTGCAGCGTCTGCCAGAAATCGGCCGGCTCGGTGTCCAGGGCGAGACGCGTTGCGCCCACGTTGGAGGACCGCGCGATCAGCGTAGTCAGGTCGATGGTGCCGTAGTCGCGCAGATCGCGGACCGTCAGACGCCCCACCTGCATCGTGCCAGGCGCGGTGTCCAGGGTCACGTGTGGGTCGACCGCATCGGCATCCAGGGCCGCCGCGACGGTAAACGGCTTGATGACCGAGCCGGGTTCGAACGCGTCCACGACCGCCCGGTTGCGAGCGCGGTCGGAGCGGATCGAACTGCGATTGTTGGGGTTGAAACCGGGCTGATTGACCATTGCGAGGATGTCGCCGCTGCGCGCATCCAGCAGCACGGCCGATCCGCCGCGCGCATCGTGACGCTGCACCGCAGCCTTGAGTTCGCGGTAGGCCAGGAACTGCAGCCGCGCGTCCAGCGTCAGCTGCAGGGGATTGCCTTCACGCGCCGGACGGATGCTGGCAACGTCGCGGATGGTGCGACCATGCCGGTCGCGCAACACCCGTTTGGCGCCCGGCTGCCCCGAGAGCCAGTAGTCGAACGCGAGCTCGACCCCTTCCTGGCCCTGGTCGTCGATGTCGGTGTAGCCCAGCACATGCGCTACCGCCTCACCATGCGGATAGTAACGGCGGAACTCGCGCGTCAGGGACACTCCGGGCACGCGCAGGGCGGCCACGGCTTCGGCCCGCGCCGGCAGCATGTGCCGACGCAGATAGACGAACTCGCGGTCGGCGCGGCTCTCGATCCGCTCCGCCAGGATCTCGCGGTCCATGTCCAGGGCCGCGGCCAGCTCGCCCCAGCGCTCGCGCGCCTCCAGCAGCGCCCCCGGATGCGCCCACACGGTCTGCACCGGTGCGGAGATCGCCAGCGGTTCGCCATGGCGATCGGTGATCGCACCGCGGTGGGCGGTCTCGGTCAGCGTGCGCACCTGACGCGCCTCCCCCTGGGCGGACAGGAACTCGCTCTTGAACATCTGCAGATCGGCGGCGCGCAGTACCAGCGCGATCAGCACCAGGACCAGCAGGACGACCAGCGTCCGTAGCCGACCCATTGAGATTTCGCGTTTCAGCGCACCCATGCGTCCCTCCCGATCACCACGAGGCGATCCGCATCGGGGCGCGACATGCCAAGTTCCTCGCGCGCATGACGCTCGATACGCCCGGGCGTCGCCCAGGTGGACTGCTCGATCTGCAGCCGGGTCCATTCCAGGTTGAGCCGGTCGCGCTCGGCCAGCACCGCCTGCTGCTCAACGAACGCCTGACGCGCCTCGTGGCGCGCCACCACCACGCCAATCGCCGACGCAAACGCGCCCACCGACAGCGCGACGATCGCGAGCCCGCGCCAGACCATCAGTTGCGCTCCGCCACGCGCAGCACGGCCGAACGTGCCCGCGGATTGCGTTGCTGTTCCCCGGCATCCGCCCGCACCGGCTTCCCCAGCGGGCGCAACGGACGCGGTGCCGCCTCCGGGATGACCGGCAGCCCGCGCGGGAGGCGGGGCGCATCGTCACGGTCCCCGCGGAAGGCCCGCTTGACCATGCGATCTTCCAGCGAATGAAACGCGATCACCACCAGGCGCGCCCCGGCCGGCAGGACCTCGGGAATGGTTTCCAGCCACGTCTCCAGCTCGCGCAGCTCGGCGTTCACGTGAATGCGCAGGGCCTGGAAGGTGCGGGTCGCGGGGTGCTTGCCGGGTTCGCGCCGGGGGGCCGCGCCACGCACCAGTTCCGCCAGCTGCGCGGTGCGGGTGATCGGGGCGTCGGCACGAGCGCGCACGATCGCGCGGGCGATGCGCCGCGAGAAACGCTCCTCGCCGTACTGGTAGATCACGTCCGCGATCTCCTTTTCCTCGGCGCGCGCCAGCCAGTCGGCCGCACTTTCGCCGGACGACGGGTCCATGCGCATGTCCAGCGGGCCGTCATGCTGGAAACTGAAACCGCGCGCGGCATCGTCCAGCTGCGGCGATGACACCCCGAGATCGAGGAACACGCCATCCGGCCGGCGATCGGGGTAACGCTGCCGCAGCACCTCGGCCATGGACGAGAACGGCGCGGGCTCGAACGCGAAACGCGGGTCCCCCAGAAACGAAGAGGCGGCCTCGGCCGCCTCGGGATCCCGGTCCATCGCCAACAGGCGACCGTCCGGCCCCAGACGGTCAAGCAAGGCGCGGCTGTGCCCGCCCCGTCCGAAAGTACCGTCCACGTAAAAACCATCAGCGCGCACCGCCAGCCCCTCGAGCACGGCGTCCAGCATGACCGGGACATGGGCCTGTCGCTGTTCCTGCATCACAGCGAGATCGACTCGAGTTCATTTGCATCGATGCCTTCATCGAACATCTCCTCGCAGCGCTGATCCCACGTAGCCTGGTCCCAGATCTCGAACTTCTTGCCCTGCCCCAGCAGGGCGACCTGCTTGTCCATGCCGGCGAACTTGCGCAGCGGCTGCGGCAACAGCAGACGACCGTTGCCGTCGAGCTCGCAGTCGGAGGCATGACCGACCAGAAGCCGCTGCAGCCGGACTACGGCTGGCTTGAGATTGGGGCGCGACATCAGGTTCTGCTCGACCCGTTCCCATTCGGGCCGCGGGTACAT
Organism: Thioalkalivibrio sp. ALR17-21; assembly: GCF_000420185.1. Classification (NCBI taxonomy): domain Bacteria; kingdom Pseudomonadati; phylum Pseudomonadota; class Gammaproteobacteria; order Chromatiales; family Ectothiorhodospiraceae; genus Thioalkalivibrio; species Thioalkalivibrio sp. ALR17-21. The sequence continues at coordinate 31,555 of NZ_ATUL01000001.1, forward strand.
CAGGAGACAGCGATCGGGATGAACGGTCACCACCAGCTGGCCATCACAGGACGCCACAAGCTCGTCGCGATAGCGCGCCGGCATGGCGAGGCGCCCCTTCGCATCCAGATTGAGCTGACTGACGCCTCGGAACATGGCCGTGTACGGTGGATTCCCACCTTCTCCCACTTTTTCCCACTTCAATCCACTATAGGTACACCCCTGTTGAGGGTCAAGGAAAAACGGGCTTGCCAGAGAAAAATAAGCCTTGCATCACAGAGACTTATGAGTCTCTGCACAAGAGATACAGGAACGGGGAAAGATACGTTCAAAACCAGATGCCTGGCTCGAACTCTTGAGAAATCACTTGATCATTTCGCGAGCGCCCGGCCGGGGCACGCGAGAGACGCGGGGACAATGGTGGGGAAAAGTGGGAGCCGGCCTGTAAGCCGGGTTCTGTCGAGAACGATCATTCATCTGGGACGTCCGTCACCGGACGCCTCAAGCAGCCTACCCGGGTGCGATGCGGGCCACACCATGCACCCCTATTTGGCCTTGCTCCGGACGGGGTTTACCGTGCCACGGACTGTTACCAGCCGTGCGGTGCGCTCTTACCGCACCATTTCACCCTTGCCTGTGCCCGGACGAGCCGGGCCATCGGCGGTATGTTTTCTGCTGCACTTTCCGTCGGCTCGCGCCGCCCAGGTGTTACCTGGCGTCCTGCCCTGCGGAGCCCGGACTTTCCTCCACGCCACACGGACGCAGCGACCGCCCGGCCGACTCCCGCCTCCCTTTTACCCGCGCCCTGCTCCGGATGCAAGGATATCCGGGGCAGTCAGGCGGGATCATCGCCCTCTTCGCGGTCCGCCTGCTGCAGTTCCAGCGCGCGGGCGTAGAGCCGATTGCGCGGCAGCCCGGTGGCGTCCGCCAGCAGGCGCGCGGCCCGCTTGACCGGAAGCTCGGCGACCAGGCCGGCCAGCAGCCGTTCCTGTTCACCCGACAGCGCGTCGCCGTCTTCGTCGACGGCCGGCGCCGGGGCCAGCACCAGCACGAATTCGCCGCGCGTACGCCAGGCATCCGCCTCCAGCCATTCGGGCAGGCGGCCGGCCGGACCGTAATAATGTTCCTCGTATTGCTTGGTCAGCTCGCGCCCCAGGAACACGGAGCGGTCCGGGGCCTGCGCCGCCAGCTCCCGGGCCGCCGCAAGGATGCGATGCGCGGACTCGAACACGATGCCGGTCTGCGGACGCGCCAGCAGTTCGGCCAGGCGTCTTTCGCGCGCGCCGGCGGCGTGCGGCAGGAAACCGTCAAAACAGAACCGGTCGCTCGGCATCCCCGAGACCGCCAGCGCGGCCAGGGGGGCGCTCGGGCCGGGCACCGCGCGCAGGGCATGGCCGGCTTCGCGGGCCCCGCGGACCAGGCGGAACCCGGGATCCGACACCAGCGGGGTGCCCGCATCCGAGATCAGCGCCACATCTTCGCCCGCGGCCAGCTGCGCGAGCAGGCCCGCGACGCGCTGTTCTTCGTTGTGTTCGTGCAGACTGACCAGCGGCGTGTCGATGCCCAGCGGCGCCAGCAGCGCGCGGCTGTGACGCGTATCCTCCGCCGCGATGCGCGAGACATGCGACAATACATCCCGGGCGCGCTGCCCCAGATCGGCCCGGTTGCCGATCGGGGTGGCCACCACCCACAGGGTTCCGCCCTGCGTTGACACTGTTTCGCGCGCTTCCAATACTGACTCCTTATCGCCAATCCGATGTCTGCCGTGAACCGACTCCCGCTCCCCCTCCGCCCGTTACACCGCTCCGTGCCGGGCCCGGGCCTGACGCGCCCGCTCATGGTACTGCTGGCGGCCGGCCTGATGGCCGCCTGCGCTGCGCCGCAACCGGATCCCGCGGCGACACCGGACCCGGACCCCGAAATCCCGGCCGAGATCGAGCTGGCCCCCGAGCCGCTGGCCGAGCATCGGCTCGAGCGGATCGAGGCGTTGCCGGACGAGCAGGCCGAGCCGGAGGAATTGCGGGCCGCAATCGACGCGGTGCTGGCGCTGGACCCGGTCCCGGAACCGCTGCTGGAACGCGCGGAGGCGGCCTGGAACCGCTTGCCCGACGCGGAACCGCGCCCGCTTGCCGACCGCGTGCGCGGCGGCTGGCTGGCCTGGCACCGCGGGGAGGCCGACCTCGCGGCCGAGCGCCTGGGGGCCGACGATCCGGATGATCCGACACGCACCCCGGAATTCCATCGGCGCGGCATGGAGCTGCATGCCCGGCTGCTGGAATGGGAACAGCAATGGTATCAGGCCCTGAATGTGCGATTTCGGCTGGATTCGCTGCTGACCCTGGAACCCGATCTGCAGACCGCCAACCATGAGCGGATCTGGGGCCTGATGGCCGCCCTGCGCCCGACCCAGCGGGAACGACTCGGGCGCGAGAACATCGTCGGGGCCGATGGCTGGCACGATCTGTTCCGGGGACTGGGCCGGGCGGACGATGCCGCTGCGGCGGAAACGTTCGCCCGACGCTGGCAGCAAGCCTTCCCCCGGCATCCCGCGAACAGCCATCTCCCGGAACTGCTCGCCGCGTCACCCGCCAGCGCGGATCCGGCCGGAGATACGGTGGTCCTGCTGCCATTGTCGGGCAATCTGGCCGGCCTGGGAGAGGCGGTTCTCGACGGCATCACCCGGGCACATTATGCCGACGGCCAGGGGCAGCTCCGGGTGCGCGACACCCGGGGCGATCCACGCCAGGCCGTTGCGCTTTACCGGGATGCAGTACTCGAAGGTGCCGATCACATTATCGGCCCGCTGCAGCGCGATGCCGTCGCCGCGGTCGCCGACCTCGAGGAACATCGGCCCGGGGTGCTCCTCAACCGCACCGCCAACGCCCTGCCGCGCGGCATAACCACACTGGCGCTGGATCCCGAGGCCGACGCCCGCGCCGTTGCCGACCGCGCGGCTCGCACCGGCTGGGGCGCCGGCCTCGGCATCATCGCCGAGGGGGCCTTCGGTGATCGCCTGGCATCCGCATGGTCACTGGCCGCCGAGGAACACGGGGCACCCCCACGGGAGGTGGCGCGAGTAGACACCCGTGCCGGGGACCTCAACGACCGCATCGCCGCCCACGTCGGGATTGATCGCAGTCGCGAGCGCATTGCGTCGGTGTCCCGGCGCCTCGGACTCGGTCTTGAAGGCGACCCGCAGATTCGCGCCGATGTCGGTTACATCTTCGTCGCGGGCAGCGCTGCCGACGTACGCCGCATCGCACCGCATCTGCACTTCCACCAGGCGTCGCGCCTGCCGATGATGTCCACGCCACATGTCTATCCGAGCCGCCCCGACGCCTCGCGCGACCGCGATCTCAACGGGATCGCGTTCCCGGATGCACCGGGTCTGTTCAGTGAAATCGCCGCGCTCGGGAACACCGGAGCCGAGCCGCTGCGGGAACAATCCGGGCTGCCGCGCTTCTATGCCCTGGGCATGGACGCCCGGCGCCTGGCCGTACGCGCCGACACTAGCTACGCGGCCCCGCATACGACGCTCGTCGGTACCGCCGGCGAGTGGCAACTCAACCCGTTGACCGGTGACTGGCAGCGGACGCCGGCCTGGGCGCGGTTCGTTCGTGGTGAACCCCGGCGGCTGGACGCCGCGACTCCCTCGGACTGATGTTCCGTCCGGGAGAATCCGGCCAGCAGGCCGAACAACGCGCCGCGCGCTATCTCCAGGATCGCGGGCTGCGCCTGGTGGCCAGCAATGTCCGGCGGCCCTGGGGCGAGCTGGACCTGGTTCTGCGTGAGGGGGACACCGTGGTCTTCGTCGAGGTCCGCATGCGCAGCAATCAGGATTACGGAGGCGGACTGGAGAGCGTCGACCGGCGCAAGCGCCGCAAGCTGGTGCGCATGGCGGAAACCTGGATGCTGGAGGAAGACTGGAACGGCCCGGCGCGCTTCGACGTGGTGGCGCTGGACGGTGATGGCGGGGTGGAATGGATCGTGGACGCGATCCGGGCGGACGACTCATGAGCGATCTGGCGCGCGAGATCGAACGTCTGCTGCCGCCGGAGGACCGCCTGCTGGACCCGGCGGACTGCTGGGCCTATGGCGCCGACAATTCGCGCCTGCACGCCGCGCCCGAAGCCGTGGCGTTCGCCCGCGACAGTCAGACCGTCGTCGAACTTGTACGCCTGTGCCGGCGCCTCCGGGTGCCGCTGGTGGCGCGCGGCCGGGGCACGGGCACAACCGGCGCGGCGGTTCCCGACCGCGGCGGACTGGTGCTGTCACTGGAGCGCATGAACCGCATCGTGGATGTGGATCCCGCGAATCGGTGGCTGATTGCCGAACCCGGGGTCACCAACGCCGAGATTCAGGCCGCGGCAGGCGAACACGGGTTCTTCTGGCCCCCCGATCCGACCAGTGCCGCGTATTGCACCCTGGGAGGGAATCTTGCCTACAACTCGGCCGGGCCGCACGCGGTGAAGTACGGTACACCGCGCGACAATACGCTGGGTCTGGAGGCCGTCGCAGGCACCGGGGAGCACTTTCGCACCGGCGTACGCACCACCAAGGGCGTGGTCGGCTACGACCTCACCCGCCTGCTGATCGGCTCGGAGGGAACTCTGGGGATCATCACCCAGGCGACCCTCAAGCTGACACCCCGTCCGGAGTGCACCCGCCTGCTGCAGGCGGTCTACCCGACCATCGATGCGGCGGCCCGGGCAGTCGCAAGACTGATGGCGCGCGCGGAGTCGCCTTCGGCGCTGGAGTTCATGGATCGCTCGGCTATCGGGATGATCCGCGGTTATGGCGGGGTGGAACTGCCGGAAGCCGCCGGAGCCATCCTGATGATCGAGTCCGACGGTCCTGCCGAGATCATCGAGACCCGGATCGACGGGATCCGCCGGACGGCCGCCGAAGGGGCCCTGAGCGTGGATGTCGCCGACACACCGGAGGCGATGGACCGTCTCTGGCAGGTACGCAAGGCCCTGTCACCGGCGCTGCGGACCATTGCCCCGAAGAAGATCAACGAAGATGTCGTGGTGCCGGTATCGCGGATCCCCGCCCTCATCGGCGGCCTCGAGGAACTGGCCGAGCGGCATGCCATCCGCATCGTCAATTTCGGCCACGCCGGCAACGGCAACATCCACGTGAACCTGCTGGTCAATCCGGACGACCCGGAAGAGATGCACCGGGCCGAAGTGTGTCTGGATGAAGCGTTCCGCCTCGTCCTGTCGCTCGACGGCAGCCTGTCGGGGGAACATGGTGTGGGACTGGTCAAACGACCGTTCGTGGATCGCGAACTGGATCCGGCCGCACTGACGCTGATGGAAGGGGTGCGGGCGGTGTTCGATCCGGACGGGATTCTCAATCCGGGGAAGGCGCCGCCCGCGCCCTGACGACCGCCCTTACTTGACCACGGTCAGAGACGGGCCGCCCTTGCGCCGGGGCGCCTCGTCGCCACCCTCGCCGCCATCACCCGTGTCATCACCGTCATCCGGCGGCCCGTCTCCGGGACCGGGGTCCGGATCCGGCCCGGGCTCGCTGCCGAACATCATCCCCTGGCCGTTCTCGCGCGCGTAGATGGCCATCACCGCGGTCTGCGGCACGAAGACATCCATCGGACTGCCGGCGAACCGGGCCGAGAACGACACGTACTCGTCGCCCAGCTCCAGACCCTGGACGGCCGTGGGGCCGACATTCAGGGTGATCTTGCCCTGCTCGACGAAGGCGTCCGGCACGGCCGTGCCGTCCACCGTGGCATCCACCAGCAGGTGCGGTGTCATGCCGTTGTCGGTGATCCAGTCCCACAGGGCACGCAGCAGATAGGGGCGGGAAGAAGTCAAAGACGCAGCTCCCGTTCGGCTTCGGTGAGGCTGATGGAGAAGGATTCGCGCCGGCACACCCGTTCGGCATAGTCCTGGATCGCCTGCGGCAGGCTTTCCAGTTCGATGCCCACGGCCGGCAGCCGCCAGATGACCGGGGCGATGGCCGCATCCACGATACTGAACTCGTCACTCAGGAAGTACGGCTTGAGTTCAAAGATCTCGCCGGAGGCGATGAAGCTCTCCTTGAGCACCTTGCGGGCCTTGCTGACCCCGGAACCCGAAGCCTTCGCGAGGTTGTCCAGTCCCTCGTACCAGTCGCGCTCGACGCGATAGAGCGCCAGACGCGCGGCCGCGCGGGAGACCGGATCCACCGGCATCAGGGGCGGATGCGGGAAGCGTTCGTCGAGATACTCGGTGATGACATGGGTCCCGTACAGGGCCAGATCCCGGTCCACCAGGGTGGGGACCTCGTTGTACGGGTTCAGGTCGGAGAGATCTTCGGGCATGTCGTCGGGCCCGAGATTGATCACGTCCACCGCGATGTCCTTCTCGGCGAGGATGATGCGCACCCGGTGACAGCGCACGCAGTCGTGTGCAGAAAACAGCGTCATAACGGAACGGCGGTTGGCGACCAGCGCCATGGCATTCTCCCTAGCCCGGCATGGGGTTCCGCCGGGTCGACGGTACAGGATGCCGGCGCACCCCGGTCCTCCGGGGCACGCCGACTACGGCTCGTCCCGCCTAGTGTACGTCCTTCCAGTATTCCTTTTTCAAGAAGTACGCCAGCACGGTAAAGAAGGCGAGGAAGATCATCACGAAGACCCCGATCCGCTGGCGCTCCAGCTGCACGGGTTCGCCGATGTACGACAGGTAGGTGACGATGTCGCGCACCGCTCGATCGTATTCGGTCGGACTCATGCTGCCGCTCTCGACCAGTTCCAGGCGTTCGTTGCCATCCTCGTCCTCGACCAGCTCCTGCCAGCCCTGCTTGTGCCACAGGACATGCGGCATGCCGACATTACTGAAGATGGTGTTGTTGGCGCCCAGCGGACGGGACTCGTCGCGGTAGAACGACTTGAGGAAGGTATACAGCCAGTCCTCGCCGTGGATGCGGGCGGTCAGGGTCAGATCCGGCGGGACAACACCGAAGGCCTCTTCGGCATAGTCGTCTTCCATGGCGATCTCCATAAGCGAACCGACACCTACCGGCTCACCCTCTTCGTCGGTGACGAAGATGAAGTGCTCTTCCATGTGCTCTTCGGTCAGGCCGATACCCTTGCCGACCCGGTTGTAACGCTCGTACTTGGTCGAGTGGCATCCCATGCAGTTGTCCGCGAACAGGCGGGCACCCCGCTGCAGCGCGTTCTGGTTGGAGATGTCCACGTTGGCCGACATCAGCTCGCTGGCGCCGGCGGTACCCGCCGGCCCCATGAACAGGGCCGCAAGGCCCACGAAGGTTGCAGCAATCAGCTTTTTCATCACGAAGTCACCCTTTGCGGAACGGCACGGTCACGGCCCAGACCACGTGCGAACACGGGGGCCACCATGGTCACGAACAGATAAACGGTCGGGATGAGCCAGCCCCACATGATCAGGGAGGCTTCGTCCGGATCGAAGCGGACCACGTCGTAGAACGTGTAGATCGCGACCAGCACCAGGAATGCCAGGATGCTGAAGCCGGCCGAACGCTCCCGCGACAGGAACCACAGCAGGAAGAAGAACAGGAAGTACACCTGAGCGAAGCGCAGGCTCATGTCGCTCACCGCGGTGGTGGCCTGCTGCAGGCCCAGCCAGCCGAGGATCACGAACGCCACCACGAACACCGCCAGGTTGAACTTGGCCGCGAACGAGCGATAGCGCATCGACTTCACGGGGTTGCGGTCCAGCCACGGGATGACGAACAGGATCACCACCGCGGCCCCCATGGCCACCACGCCCAGGAACGGATCCGGCACGGAGCGCAGCACCGAGTACATCGACGTGAAGTACCAGACCGGCGGGATCAGGTCGGGGGTCACCAGCGGATCGGACGGGATGAAGTTGTCCGGCTTCAGGAAGTAGCCGCCACCCTCGGGGGCGAAGAACACGATCGCGAAGAACACGATCAGGAACACGCCCACTCCGACGATGTCCTTCACGGTGTAGTACGGGTGGAACGGGATGCCGTCCTTCGGAATGCCGTTCTCGTCCTTGTGGGCCTTGATCTCGACGCCGTCGGGATTGTTCGAGCCCACCTCGTGCAGCGCGATGATGTGCGCGGCCACCAGCAGGATCAGCACCAGCGGAAGGGCCACCACGTGCAGCGCGAAGAAGCGGTTCAGCGTCGCGTCGGACAGCAGGAAGTCACCGCGGATCCAGGTCACCAGTTCCGGCCCGATGTACGGGATGGTCTGGAACAGGTTCACGATCACCTGCGCGCCCCAGTAGGACATCTGGCCCCACGGCAGCAGATAGCCGGCGAAGGCCTCGGCCATCAGCACGACATAGATCAGCATGCCGAAGATCCAGATCAGCTCGCGTGGCTTCTTGTAGGAGCCGTACAGGAGCGCCCGGAACATGTGCAGATAGACCACGACGAAGAACATCGAGGCGCCGGTGGAATGCATGTAGCGGATGAGCCAGCCCCATTCCACGTCACGCATAATGTACTCGACGGACGAGAAGGCGAGCTCCGCGTCCGGCTTGTAGAACATGGTCAGGAAGATGCCGGTGACGATCTGAATGACCAGCACCAGCAGGGCCAGCGAGCCGAAGAAATACCAGAAGTTGAAGTTCTTCGGCGCGTAATACTTGGCCAGGTGGTCGTTCCACATCTGGGACAGGGGGAAGCGTGCATCCACCCAGCCCAGGAAGCCGCCCTGGATCTTTTCGTCCGGATTACTGGCCATCAGACGGTCCCTCCTTCTTCGTCGTCTTCGCCCACCAGGATCACGTCGTCCGTGAGGTACTTGTACGGCGGGATCACGAGATTGGTGGCCGCCGGCATGTTGGAGTAGACGCGTCCGGCCATGTCGAAGCGGGAACCGTGGCAGCCGCACAGCCAGCCGCCCTGCCAGGCGGCCCCCATCTCGGGATCACCGATTTCCGGACGATAGCTCGGCGAGCAGCCCAGATGGGTACAGATGCCGATCACGACGAGGAACTCGGGATCGATCGAACGGTGTTCGTTCTGGGCGTAAGGAGGCTGCTGCTCCTCGACTTCGGAGTTCGGGTCGCGCAGACGGTCCGTGATCCTGGACAGCCCTTCGATCATCTCGTCCGTGCGCCGAACCACCCAGATGGGCTGGCCGCGCCACTCGACGGAGATGCGCTGGCCCGGTTCGATCTCGCCGAGGGCGACCTCGACCGGAGCCCCGGCCGCCTGGGCGCGCGCACTCGGCTGCAGGGACGCCAGCATCGGTGCGGCTACTGCAGCCACACCGGCCCCGCCCACGACCGAAGTCGCGGCGACGAGGAACCGGCGACGGCCTCGATTTACGCCTTGGTTTGCCATGTTTGTCTCTCCAAACAACGTGTTGAAAGCGTGATGCGAGGATGCACCCGCCGGGCGCAGCCTGCTCGAAGGAGCCTTTTGGCTCTCTTGTTCGGACCCGACGGGCGGGCAGGAAAATCGTAATAGAATTCCCGAACACGCTAATAAGGTCAAGTACGACGCGGATCGTCGCGGCGTCGCAGGATCCGGGGCGCCCGCCGGCAGCAGACGGCTGCGGCCCGCGGCGCAGGGTATCAGGCCGGGTTGTCGAGATCGAGGAATTCGTGGGTCAGGTCGAACGTCCGCGCGCACCATTCACCCAGTGCCCGCGGTCCGCCCCGCTCCGTCGCGTGGTGGCCGGCGGCCAGGTAGTGCACGCCCAGCTCGCGCGCCTCGTGCGTGGTCTGCTCGGAGATCTCGCCGCTGATGTAGGCATCGGCGCCCAGCTCGGCGGCGCGGGGCAGCAACGACTGGGCGCCCCCGCTGCACCAGGCCACGCGACGGACGGGGTGTTCGCCAGCGGTGACGAGCAGGGGCTCGCGCCCGAGGGCAGTAGCGATGCGACTGGCAAGCCCCGGGGCCGAGAGCGGCTCGTCCGGCGCGCCGACCAGGCCCACGCCGTCGTCGCGCAGCGTACCGTCGGCCACCAGCCCCAGGTCGCGTGCCAGGGAGGCGTTGTTTCCTACCTCCGGATGGGCGTCCAGGGGTAGATGGTAGGCGACGAGGTTCATCCCGCTCTCCAGCAGACGGCGGATCCGGCGCTGCTTCATGCCGGTGATGACCTGCGGCTCGCCTTTCCAGAAATAGCCGTGATGCACCAGCAGGACATCGGCGCCGCGCTCGGCGGCGGCCTCGATGGTGGCAGCGGAGGCGGTCACGGCACTGACCACGTGGCGCACCTCGGTGCGGCCCTCGACCTGCAGGCCATTGGGACAGTAATCGGTAAACCGGGCAGGCTCGAGTTTGGCGTCGAGGCCCGCAAGCAGCTCGTCACGATGCATGGGAGGGACTCCGGTTCCGGCCGGGCCGACGACCCGGGCAAGGGGTTGGGACTGGGGGTGTCAGGATCACATGATCCGCGCGGGCGGGCGTGCACATGGACCCGTGTTTCCTTAAGCTCACGCATATGGTGAATTTTTCTCGCTTCTTCCTGCAAGCCGCGGCGACCGGCGTGCTGATCGCGGTGGCGATCGCGGTGTTCTTCCCGGACTGGCTCGGTACGGGCGAGGACGGCACGACCGTGGACCGGGTGGCAACGCCGGCCGAGGATGCCACAGCCGCGCCCGCTTCCTATGCGCCGGCCGTGGAACGCTCGGCCCCGGCCGTGGTGAACATCATGGCCTCGCGCACCGTGGAGCCAGACCCGGGCATGCTGCTGGAGGAATTCTTCGGCCGCCGGGTCCCGCCGCCCGGCGAACGCGAGGAGTCCAGCCTGGGCTCGGGCGTGATCATGACCGGGCAGGGGCACATACTGACCAACCATCACGTGATCGAAGAAGCCGAGGCGATCGCGGTGGTCCTGCCCGATGATCGGGCGCTGCCCGCGGAGATCATCGGGATCGATCCGGACACCGACCTGGCGGTGCTGCGGGTGGAGACCGAGGAGCCGCCGGTCGCCCCCCTCGGCCGGTCCAGCGATCTGCGGGTGGGCGATGTGGTCCTCGCCATCGGCAATCCCTTCGGGGTGGGCCAGACCGTGACCCAGGGCATCGTGTCGGCCACCGGCCGCAACCGTCTGGGCATCAACACCTTCGAGGATTTCATCCAGACCGATGCCGCCATCAATCCCGGCAATTCGGGCGGGGCGCTGATCAATGCGCACGGCGAGCTGGTGGGGATCAACACCGCGATCTTTTCCCGCTCCGGCGGCTCCCACGGGATCGGCTTTGCGATCCCGGCGGATCTGGCCCGTGACGTGATGACCCAGATCATTGAACAGGGCTATGTAACGCGCGGCTGGCTGGGGATCGAAGTCCAGTCCCTGAGCCCGGACCTCGCCCGCTCGTTCGGTGTCGAGGATGCCCTGGGGGTACTGGTTGCCGGTGTGCTACGCGACGGACCGGCGGCCGAAGCTGGCATCGAGCCCGGGGACGTGATTACTCACCTCAACGGTGACCGGGTGGAATCCCCGCGCGATGCCCTCGACATCATCGCCCGCACGGCGCCGGGCGAATCACTGGACATCCGCATCGAGCGCGCCGGCGACCGCCACGACCTGGCAGCAGAAGTCGCCCAGCGCCCCATCTGACGCCAGGCGCACGCCGCCCCGGAAAACGCAGTCTCAGCTCCGCGCCAGCGCGGCCTCCAGCGCCTCGAGAAAACGGTCGTTGTCTTCCGGACGGCCCACGGTGACCCGCAGGTGGTCGGCCAGCAACGGATGCGCACGGCCCACGTCCTTGATCAGCACGCCCCGCTCGCGCAGCCCGGCGAACACCGCCGCACCCTGCCCCTCCCCGACCCGGAAGAGGACAAAATTGGCCTGCGACGGAACCACCGAGGTGACGCCGGCCAGCGCCTCCAGGGCCTGCAGCAGGCGCTCGCGCTCGGCCACGATCGCGCGCGCCTGACCGTCCAGTACGTCACGATGATCCAGGGCAAAGCGGACGCTGCGCTGAGTCAGGGTGTTGATATTGTAGGGCAGGCGCAGCCGGTCCAGCGCGTCGATCCAGGCAGACTCCGCCGCCAGGTAGCCCAGCCGGGTACCCGCCAGGCCGAGCTTGGACACCGTCCGCATCACCAGCAGGCCTGCGGTACCCCCGGCCTGTGGCATGAAGCTGTGTCCGGCGAACGGCGCGTAGGCCTCGTCCACCACGGTGATGCCGGGATTGGCTTCGATCACCGCCTGCACCGTCGCGGGGTCTTCCAGACGACCGGTCGGATTATTGGGATGGGCCAGGAACACGATCGCCGGCTGCTCCTCGCGGATCGCCGCCAGCAGGGCATCCAGGTCGAGGGCAAAGTCGGGCCGCAGGGACACGCCGCGGAAGGGCACACCCAGCGCGCGCGCCAGCACGCCGTACATCACGAATCCGGGCTCGGGCGCAATCACCGGCCGTCCGCTGCCGGCCACTGCCTGGATCAGAATCTGGATCAGCTCGTCGGAGCCGTTGCCGAACATCAGCCCGGCGCCCTCGGGCACCGCCTCAACCGCACGCACGCGCGCCGCCAGATCGCGCGCCGCGGCATCCGGGTAGCGATTGAGCTCGGGCTCGCGCAGGGCTTCCAGCCAGGCGGCCTCCAGCTCGCCCGGCCAGGGCCACGGATTTTCCATCGCGTCCAGCTTGAGCAGCCCCGTGGCATCCGCCACCGCGTAGGCCGGCTGCGCCAGAACCTCCGGGCGCATCAGGTCTTCCGGCCGGTCGTGGCGGCCCGCGCTCACGATTCCCGCCGCAGTTCCGCGGAACGTGCGTGCGCGGTCAGCCCCTCGCCATGGGCCAGTTCCGCAGCGGTGCGCCCCAGCCGCGCCGCGCCTTCGGGCGAACACTGGATGATGCTGGAGCGTTTCTGGAAGTCGTAGACCCCCAGCGGTGACGAGAAACGCGCGGTGCGCGAGGTCGGCAGAACGTGGTTGGGCCCGGCGCAGTAGTCGCCCAGGGCTTCGGAGGTATGACGGCCCATGAACACCGCGCCGGCGTGCCGCAGCCCGGCGTCCAGCGCCGCCTGCGGGTCAGCCAGCGAGAGCTCCAGGTGTTCGGGGGCGACCCGATTGGCCACCGCAACCGCATCGTCGAGGTCGCGCGCGGCGATCAACGCGCCCCGATTCTGCAGACTCGTGCGAATGATGTCGGCACGCGGCATTTCCTCCAGCAGGCGGTCCATGGCCTCGTTCACCCGATCGAGAAAGGCATGGTCCCAGGACACCAGGATCGACTGGGCCTGCTCGTCGTGCTCCGCCTGGGAGAACAGGTCGGCCGCGATCCACTCGGGATCGGTCTCGCCGTCGCAGACCACCAGGATCTCCGACGGACCGGCGATCATGTCGATCCCGACGGTACCGAAGACCTCGCGCTTGGCCGCGGCGACAAAGATGTTGCCGGGGCCGACGATCTTGTCCACCGCCGGGATGGTCGCGGTCCCGTAGGCCAGCGCCCCTACCGCCTGGGCACCGCCCACGGTGAACACCCGGTCGACACCGGCGACCGCCGCGGCTGCCAGGACCAGGTCGTTCAGCTCGCCGTCCGGCGCCGGCACCACCATGATCAGCTGGCCGACACCGGCCACCCGGGCGGGCACCGCATTCATCAGCACCGAGGATGGATAGGCGGCCTTGCCGCCCGGCACGTAAAGGCCTACCGAGTCCAGCGGGGTCACCCGCTGCCCCAGCACCGTGCCGTCGGCGTCGGTGAACTGCCAGTCCTGCATCGACTGGTGTCGGGCGTATTCGCCGATGCGTTCGGCGGCGGTCTCCAGCGCCTCGCGCTGCGCCGCGGGTATCGCCTCCAGCGCCGCCTGCAGGCGTTGCTGCGGGACTTCCAGCCCGGCGACCGAGTCGCGCTCCAGGCGGTCGAAGCGCTCGGTATAGCGCAGCACCGCGGCGTCCCCCTCGGCCTTCACCGCATCGAGGATCTCGCGCACCGCGTCGCGCACCCCGGCCTCCTCGCCGGACTCCCAGGCGAGCAGGCGCTCCAGTTCGGTTGCGAATCCGGTGTCCCGCGTGTCGAGTCGCTTGATCGAAGGCATGGCGTGTCCTCGTGCCCGGGCGTCAGGCCGGGGTGTTGTGCTTGCGGCGCGCGCGCACGGCTTCCGCCAGCCCGCGCAAGGTGGCCTCGGAGTCATCCCAGCCCATGCAGGCGTCGGTGATGCTCTGGCCGTAGTTCAACGGCTGCCCCGGGAGGATATCCTGGCGCCCGCCGAGGAGATGGCTTTCCAGCATCACCCCGATGATCCGGCGATCCCCCCCGGCGATCTGCTCGCCCAGCACCCGCGCGACCTCCATCTGCTGCGCCGGGTCCTTGCGCGAGTTGGCGTGGCTGCAGTCCACCATCACCTGTTCGGGCAGCTCGGCCATCTGCAGCTCCCGGCACGCCTGGTCGATGCTTTCGGCATCGTAATTGGGCTGCCTGCCACCGCGCAGGATGATGTGGCAATCGTCGTTACCGGCGGTGGAGAAGATCGCCGAACGCCCGGCCTTGGTGACCGACAGGAAGTGGTGCGGCCGCGACGCCGAACGGATCGCGTCGATCGCCACCCGCAGACTGCCGTCGGTGGAATTCTTGAAGCCCACCGGGCACGACAACCCGGAGGCCAGCTCGCGATGCACCTGGCTCTCGGTGGTACGGGCGCCGATCGCGCCCCAGGCGACCAGGTCGGCAATGTACTGCGGGCTGATCAGGTCGAGGTACTCGGTGGCCGCCGGCATGCCCTTGACCGCCAGATCGCGCAGCAGCCCGCGTGCCACGCGCAGCCCCTTGTTGATGTGGAAGCTGCCGTCCAGATCCGGATCGTTGATCAGGCCCTTCCATCCCACCGTGGTACGCGGTTTCTCGAAATACACCCGCATCACGATGTTCAGCGCATCGGAGAGTTCGTCGCGCAGGGGCTTGAGGCGGTCGGCATAGTCCAGCGCGGCATCCACGTCGTGGATCGAGCAGGGGCCCACGATCACCTGCAGGCGGTCGTCCTCGCCATGCAGGATCCGATGGCAGGCCTGGCGGGCCTCGTACACCGTGTCGGATGCCGCATCGGTGATCGGCAGTTCGTCGCGCACGGTGTCCGGAGCGGACACCTCCTGGATGTCACGGATCCTGAGGTCGTCGGTATCGGCGGTCATGGCAGTCTCGGTTACGTCGTCGCGGGCGTCACGGCCTCGCGCAGGTTCTCAATGAGATTTTGAATCAGTCCATGTCTCATCTTCATGGCTGCCTGATTCACGATCAACCGGGAACTGATGGGGGCAATCTCCTCCAGCGGCTCCAGGCCGTTGGCGCGCAGCGTATTGCCGGTATCCACCAGATCCACGATGTAGTCGGCCAGACCCACCAGCGGCGCCAGCTCCATCGAGCCGTAGAGCTTGACGATCTCCACCTGGCGTCCCTGGCTGGCGAAATAATTACGCGCGATGTTCACGAACTTGGTCGCGATCCGCAGGCGCGTGCCCGGGTCCGGCTGCTGCCCCGGGTGGCCGGCCAGCATCATGCGGCAGCGCGCGATGCCCAGGTCGAGCGGCTCGTACAGCCCGGCGGCCCCGTGCTCCATCAGCACGTCCTTTCCCGCCACTCCCACCGCGGCGGCACCGTGCTGTACGTAGGTCGGCACGTCGGTGGTCCGCACCACCACGATCTTCACGTCCTCGCGCGTGGTGTCGAGGATCAGCTTGCGCGTCTTGTCCGGATCCTCCAGCGGCTCGATCCCCGCCTGTGCCAGCAGCGGCAGGGTATCCTCGAGGATGCGCCCCTTGGACAGGGCAATGGTCAGGGTATTGGCGTCCATCATGTCAGGCAGGCTCCCGGCGAATCGTTGCGCCGATCTGGCTCAGTTTTTCCTCGATGCATTCATAACCGCGATCGATATGGTAGATGCGCTCCACGGCGGTCTCCCCCTCGGCGACCAGACCGGCGAGGATCAGGCTGGCCGAGGCGCGCAGGTCGGTGGCCATCACCGGCGCACCGACCAGCTGCTCCACGCCCTCGACGATCGCGGTGTTCCCCTCGATGGTGATCCGGGCGCCCATACGCTGCAGTTCCAGCGCGTGCATGAAGCGGTTCTCGAACACCGTCTCCACCACCGAACCGGTCCCCTCGGCCACTGTGTTCATGGCCATCATCTGCGCCTGCATATCGGTCGGGAACGCGGGAAACGGCGCAGTCCGCAGATTCACCGCCCGCGGGCGACGCCCCCGCATGTCCAGATCGATCCAGTCCGAACCGGTCTCCACCCGGGCGCCCGCCTCGTCCAGCTTGGCCAGTACCGCGTCGAGCAGCGACGGCCGGGTGTTGCGGGTGCGCACATGCCCACGGGTCATGGCGGCCCCGACCAGGAAGGTCCCGGTCTCGATGCGATCGGGCATCACGTCGTAATCGCAGCCATGCAGGCGTTCCACGCCTTCGACCCGGATGGTGTCGGTCCCGGCACCGCGGATTTTCGCCCCCATCGCGGTGAGGCAGTCCGCCAGGTCCACCACCTCGGGCTCGCGGGCGGCGTTTTCGATCAGCGTCTCCCCCTCGGCCAGGGTCGCCGCCATCAGCAGGTTCTCGGTGCCGGTGACGGTGACCTGGTCGAACACCACCCGCGCGCCCTGCAGGCGTCCGGCCCGCGCATGGATGTAGCCACCATCGACGTCGATCTCGGCACCCAGCGCCTCCAGCCCGCGCAGATGCAGATTCACCGGCCGCGAGCCGATCGCGCAGCCGCCGGGCAGGGACACCTCGGCCTCGCCGAAGCGCGCCAGCAGCGGCCCCAGCACCAGGATGGACGCACGCATCGTCTTGACCAGATCGTAGGGCGCAACACACTGGGTCAGGGTGGTGGGATCCACCTCGATGCGCATGCGCTCGTTCACCGTGAGGCTCACGCCCATGCGCCCCAGCAGCTCCATGGTGGTGGTCACGTCCTGCAGGTGCGGCACGTTGCCGATCACCATGGGGCTGTCGGCCAGCAGCGTCGCCGACAGGATGGGGAGTACCGCGTTCTTGGCGCCGGAGACCCAGACCTGACCGTCCAGGGGCTCGCCGCCGGTGATGATGAGCTTGTCCATGTATTGCCCGGTTCGCAAGCCGGGCCAGGAGCGGACCGGCAAAACCCGCAATGATAACGAAACTGCGTCGCCGGCGCGCGGCGCCCCGCCCCGGGCCAGTCAGTGGCAGCCGGGCGGATCCGCCGCCTTCGCCGCGGATTCGCTGATCACGCCCCGCAGGTCGTACAGTTCCAGCAGGGGCTCCAGCCGTGCGGGCACCGGCTCGAACACCAGGAAATGCCCCCTGTGCCGGGCCTGGCGCCACAGAGTCACCAGAAATGCCAGACCGGCACTGTCGATGCGCCCGGTGTCGCCCAGCGCCACCCGGGCATGTTCGGGCAGGCCCTGCCACAACGGGCGCACCTGGCGCTCCAGCCCCGGCACGGTCACGAAGGTCAGATGACCGCGCAGGACCAGGCCCGCGTCATCGGCGGTAATCCGGGCGTCGCTCACCGGTCCTCCGCGGCGTCGGTCTCCTCGGCCACGTCGTCCACCGCCTCCTCGATCAGCTCCTCGTCACCATCCTCCAGGCGTGCGATCAGCTCCTCGAGCCCGTTGTTGGCGATCTCGTCCCCGAAGCGGCTGCGGAAATTGCCGACGAAGGACAGCCCCTCGGCCTCCACATCGAACACCTTCCATTCGCCGTTGACCGGGCGCAGGCGGTAATTGACCTGCAGATTGGACTGCCCGGAGCCCATCACGATCTCGCTGGCCACCACCGCCATGCGGTCGTCCTCGCGCGAGCGCCGTTCGATGATGCGCACCTCCTTGTCCAGGTGATCCGCCAGCTGCACCCCGTAGACCTGCAGCAGGGTGGTCGTGAACGCCTCGGTGAAACGCTCACGCTGCTCGTCGGACGCATCACGCCAGTGGCGCGCCAGCACCAGCCGCGCCATCCCGTCCACGTCGACATGCGGCAGCACGTACTCGCGCAGCACCTCGATCACGAACTCGGGCTCCTCCTGCGCGCGATCTTCATTCTCGCGCAGGACCTTGTAAACCTCGTCCACCGAGCGCTCCATCATCTGCGCCGGGCTTTCGGCCTGGGCGGCCGGGGCCAGCGTCGCCAGCAGCAGGGCCGTCGCGGCCAGCCATGCCGGCGCGGTACGCGGGGAACGAACGAAATTCGGCAACAAACGCATGGCACACTCCCTCGGTATTGGGTGGCCGGGATGACTCAGTCATCCCCCATGTTGGTCATGAACCGGCCGATCAGGTTCTCGAGGACCACGGCCGACTGGGTGAACAGGATCCGGTCACCGTCCTGCAGGGTATCGTAGTCGCCACCCGGCTCCAGCGCGACGTACTGTTCGCCCAGCAGTCCTGCGGTATGGATACTCGCCTGGGTGTCCGCCGGCAAATAGTCGTGTTCCGAACGGATGGCCAGGGTCACCTTCGCCTCGAAGGCCTCGGGGTCGTAGCGGATGTCGGCCACGCGCCCGACCCGCACCCCGGAGATGTTGACCGGCGCGCGCACCTTCAGCCCGCCCACGTTGGAGAAGTAGGCGGTCACCTCGTAGGTGTCGCCGTCGCGGTAATCGGTAATGTTGCTGACCTGCACCGCCAGATAGAACAGCGCCGCCACGCCCAGGAGCACGAACACCCCGACGGCCAGCTCGACGAAACGCATCTTCATGGTTGCTTCTCCACTCCTCAGTTCCCGCCGAACATCAGCCCGGTCAGGATGAAATCGAGCCCCAGTACCGCCAGCGAGGAGACCACCACGGTCTGCGTGGTCGCGCGCGAGATGCCTTCCGAGGTCGGCGTGGCATCCATGCCCTGGAACACCGCGATCCAGCTGACCACGAAGCCGAACACGATGCTCTTGATGACCCCCGACATGACGTCCTCGTTCCAGTCGGTCACCGCCTGCATCTGCGAGAAGTACGCACCGCTGTCCACGCCCAGCAGACCCACCCCGACGATGTAACCGCCCATGACGCCCACCGCGCTGAACATCGCGGCGAGCAGCGGCATGGAGAGGAACCCGGCGACGAAGCGCGGCGCAAACACCCGGCGGTAGGGGTTCACCGCCATCATCTCCATCGCCGAGAGCTGCTCGGTGGTCTTCATCAGGCCGAGTTCGGCGGTCAGCGCGGAGCCGGCGCGTCCGGCGAACAACAGCGCGGTCACCACCGGGCCCAGCTCGCGCACCAGTGACAGCGCGACCACGCCGCCCAGGGCCTCGGCGGCACCGAAGTCCACCAGGGTGATGTAGCCCTGATACGCCAGCACCATGCCCACGAACAGCCCGGCAACCACCACGATAAGCACCGAGCGCACACCCACCGAGTAGACCTGCCACACGGTCAGGCCGAAGCGCCGCACCACGGCATCCAGCGCGGCGAAGATCCGCAGCAGGAACATCGAGGCCCGCCCCAGCACCGCCAGCGCATCCAGGCTGAAGCGCCCGACCGACGCGATCGCGTCAATCATGGTTGCGCCCTCCCGCGTCCAGCAGATCGTCCTGATACGAGGCCCCGGGGTAATGGAACGGCACCGGACCATCCGGCCGGCCTTCCAGGAACTGGGCGGACCAGTCGGAGGCCCGCGCCTGCAGCGCATCCGGCGGCCCGGCATCCACCGCGCGCCCCTCGGCGATCAGCACCACGTGATCGGAGATGCTCATGGCCTCATTCACGTCGTGCGACACCAGCACGCTGGTGAGCCCGAGACTGTGGTTGGTGCGCCGGATCAGGGTCACGATCTGGCCCATGGTGATGGGATCCAGGCCGGTGAACGGCTCGTCGTACATGATCAGTTCCGGATCCAGCGCCAGTGCCCGTGCCAGCGCCACGCGCCGGGCCATGCCGCCGGACAGCTCGGCCGGGTCCATGTCGCGCGCCGCGCGCAGACCGACCGCCTCCAGCTTCATCAGCACCAGGGTCCGCAGGATATCCTCGGGCAGCTCGGTGTGTTCGCGGAGCGGGAAGGCCACATTCTCGAACACCGACAGATCGGTCAGCAGGGCCCCGGTCTGGAACAGCAGCCCCATGCGCTTGCGCACCGCGTACAGCCGGCGTGTGGAAAGCCGCCCGATCTCCTCGCCATCGACCAGGATGCGTCCCGCATCCGGTCGCAGCTGGCCGCCGATCAGCCGCAGCAGCGTGGTCTTGCCGCTGCCGCTGGGGCCCATCACGGTCGTCACGCGCCCGCGCGGCACCTCCAGCGAAAGACCATCGAAGATGGGCTTCCGGCCACGACGGAAATGCAGGTCCTCCACCACGATGTGCGGCGTTTCGGCGGATGCGGACTGGCTCACATTCGAGTCTCCCGGGATGCGGACGCGGCGTCCCTCGCAGCGCGGCGCATGCATGGACGCCGGAGTCTGGCCCCGGCCGCACGGTGCGTCAAACCACCGTGTACATTGATCAGTGTTTCCCCAACAGTTTCGCGATGGTGCGCACACCGTCGAGCACGCCCGGCGAGGCCTCGAGGAACACCGGCAGCGCCCCTGCGGGGCTGCATCCGGCCACGGCCTCCACCAGCACGCGCCAGTCGGCGGGATCCGGCTCGCCCGCAGGACGCAGACGCCAGAACCCCGGCCCCTCTCCGGCATGGAGCTGCGGGTACCACACCGCTTCGTCGACCCCGGGCAACCCCACGGATTCGCCCGGCCCTGCCACCTGCAGGCGCTCCAGGCCCGCACCCCGCAGCCCGGCAACCGCCGCCTCGACGGCCACCCCTGGTTCGAACGCCACCCCCTCAAGGCGCTCTCCGAGGACCCGTGCCAGGCCCGTCAGGCCGGCGACTCCGGCCGTGGCCTCGGTCTCCGGCGGCCAGCTCACGGTGACGCGCAGATTGGGCGGCACCGCGTCGTCCCAGTCCCCGAACGGGGCGGAGAGCGCCCCGTCGGCCCCCAGCACCCCGGGCACGAACACCCGCGAGCGGAAATGGCCGAGATAGGCCAGTTGCCAGTCCAGCGGCAGACTGGCCGGGAAATACCCGTCCCAGGCCGGCGTACCCGGCCGGGCGACCGCGGCCGGCTGAACCTGTACGCGCATCCCTTCGGTGGCCGCGTCCGATGGATCTCCTGCCGTCATATTCCCCCCGTTGCGACTTGCCAGCACCCCGGTGGCGCGGCACAGTTTCCCGATGTACTTCGACCTCTTCCACGAGATCTCGGTCCCCGAATTCCTCGATATCGACGAACACCGCGCGATCGAGGACACCCTTGCACTGTGGGACCTCGCCGACACCCTCGGATTCAACACCGCGTGGCTGGTGGAACACCACCTGATGCCGGAATTCTCGCATTCCACCGCGCCGGATCTCGTGCTCGCCGCAGCCAGCCAGCGCACCCGGAACCTGCGCCTGGGCCTGGGGGTCGTGCCCCTGCCCTATCACCACCCGCTGCGGGTCGCGCAACGCGTCGGCATGCTCGACCAGCTCTCCGGCGGCCGCCTGGAGCTGGGCATCGGCCGCGGCTTCTCGCCGCCGGAATATGCCACATTCGGCGCCGAGATGAGCGAGGGCCGCGCCCGGGTGGATGCCGGACTGGATGCCCTGCGCCAGGCCTTCGCCACCGGCCGCATCACTCAGCACGGGCCCTTCCACCACCTCGACGACGTCCCGGTGATGCCGGCACCGCTGCAGGACCCGCACCCGCCGCTGTGGACCGCCGCGGTCAGTCCCGAGTCGTTCACCTGGGCGGCGGAACAGGGCATCGGTGCGCTGGCCGGCCCGTTCAAGCCGTGGCAGATGATCCGCGAGGACATCCGCCTGTACCGCGAGGGCTGGACCCATGCCGGCGGCGACACCCCGCACCCGCCGCGCGTGGGCATGACCCTCGGCGTGCTGTGCCTGCCGGACGGCAAGCGCGCCCGGCGTGAGGCCAAGCCCGCGTTCGAATGGTTCTACCGCAACATGTTCCGGCAGACCCTGCCGGTGCTGGAACGCCTGATCGAGGGCTACGACTACTACCGCTCGCTGGGCCGCTTCCGCCACCTGGTCAAGGCCGGGATCAACCTGAAGATCCTCGACATGCTGGGCATGACGCTGGTCGGCACCCCCGAGGAATGCCGCGAGCGCATCGAGGCCCTGCGCGAGGCGGGCGTGGATCACCTGCTGCTGGCTTTCGGCGCCGGGGCCGTGCCGCGCGAACTGGCGGAGGAGTCCATGCGCTGCTTCGCCGAAGAGGTCATGCCGGAATTCCTCGATGGCCCCGATCCGGCCCGATAACCGCATGCGCGTTGCCGTCACCGGTGCGGCGGGTCGTATCGGCCGGGTCCTGCTGCCCGAACTGCTGCACACCCCGGAGGTCGAGCGGATCATTGCCCTGGATCGCGAACCGGCGGACTTTCCCGGCGCCGCCACCCTGCCGGCGGACCGCTACGACCTGCGCCAGAAGGATCTGACGCAACTGACGCCCGAAGACCTCACCGGTGCCGATACCCTGGTGCATCTGGCCTTCCAGCTGATGGGCGGCCACGGCGGGCGCCGCCGCCACGATCGCGAATGGGTGCGCCGACAGAACGTGGAACTGTCGCGGTCGGTCTTCGCGACCGCCGCACAGGCCGGTGTGCGCCATGTAGTGTTCCTCTCCAGCGCCGCGGTCTACGGCCCGTGGCCGGACTCGCCCGCCCCCCTGGACGAGGACCAGCCGCTGCGCCCGCGCTTCCCCTACGCCGAGGACAAGGTCGCCACCGAACAGGCCCTGGAGGCCACGGGGCGCGACTATCCCGATCTGGTCTCCACCGTCCTGCGGCCGCCCGCGGTAGTCGGGCCGCATGCCCACCCGCTGCTGCAGCGGATCGCCCGCAGCCGCCTTCACCCGGCCGGGATCGACGCGCCGGTGCAGATCCTGTGGGAAGAAGACGCCGCGCGGGCAATCGCCGCCGCGGTCACCCGCCGCGCCCCGGGCTGCTTCAACCTGGGCACCGAACCGGTGTGGTCGCTGCGTGCCATGGCCCGTTACGGTCGGCGCCTGACCCTGCCGGTACCCGCCGGCCTCATTCGCAGACTGCACCCGCTGGCCTGGCGCCTGAGCGCACGGGCCGGTGATCCGGGCTGGGTGCGCGGGCTCGACGGCCCGCTGGTCCTGGACTGCACGCGCGCACGCCGGGAACTCGACTGGCAACCCCGGGTCACGACCCCGGAGTGCCTCGAGCGCCTGCGGGTCGGCAATCGATAGGGGGCGACCGGACCGCGCATGCTGCTGCCGCTGCTCGCCGTCGTCGGTGGTCTCGTGCTGCTCGCCGCCAGTGCCGATCGCTTCGTGTTCGGCGCCGCCGGCCTGGCGCGCGGGCTCGGGGTCTCGCCGGTGCTGATCGGCCTTACCGTAGTCGCCTTCGGCACTTCGGCCCCGGAGATCATCGTCTCGCTGCTGGCCAGCCTGCAGGGAGCACCGGGGCTGGCGGTGGGCAACGCGATCGGCTCGAACATCGCCAACCTGGGACTGGTACTCGGGCTGGCCGCCCTGATCGCCCCGATCATCGCCGGTCACGGGCTGGTACGACGCGAACTGCCACTGTTGCTGCTGGCCACGCTCGGTGTGCTGTTGCTGCTGCTGGACGGCCGGCTGGCGCGGGCGGAAGGGGTGATCATGCTGGCCGGCCTGATCGCGGTCGTGGTCTGGATGATCCGCGCGGCCCGCCACCCCGGCACGCCCCCGGAGTCCGACCCCGGGCTGGCCCCGCCCCCGCCGGCGGCCACGCCCGGCGGTTTCCCGACCGCCCTGGGGTGGCTCGCCGGCGGTCTGGTGGTGCTGCTGGCGAGCAGCCAGGCGCTGATCTGGGGGGCAGTCGAGATCGCCACCGCCCTGGGAGCCGGCGAACTGCTGATCGGCCTGACCCTGGTCGCGATCGGCACCAGTCTGCCGGAACTGGCCACCACCGTGGCCAGCGCGCTGCGCCGCGAAACCGGCATGGCCCTCGGCAACGTCGTCGGTTCCAATCTGTTCAACCTGCTGGCGGTGCTGGCGGTACCCGCCCTGATCGCGCCGCTGGCGGTGGAACCCGCAGTGCTGACCCGTGACTATCCGGTGATGCTGGCCCTGACCGTGGCGGTGCTGCTGGCCGCCCGCTTCGGCCCGGGACGCATCACCCGCTGGCACGGAGCCCTTCTCCTTCTGGCCTTCAGCGGCTACCTTGTGACTCTCGCAATCACGGCACCGGCATGGATCTGAACCCCGACACAACCCGCAAGCTTGCACTGGCCGTCCTCGAAAATGAGGCCGACGCGGTGCGCGGCCTCACCGCGCGCATCGACGACGCCTTCCTCGCGGCCTGCCGGCACATCCTCGCCTGTCGCGGGCGGGTGGTGGTTACCGGCATGGGCAAGTCCGGCCACATCGGCAGCAAGCTGGCGGCCACCCTCGCCTCCACCGGCACGCCGGCGTTCTTCGTGCATCCGGGCGAGGCCAGCCACGGCGATCTCGGCATGATCACCCGCGACGACGTAGTGATCGCCCTGTCGAACTCCGGCGAGACCGACGAGATCCTCACCATCCTGCCGCTGATCCGACGCCTGGACGTCCCGCTGATCGCGATGACCGGCAACCCCGGCTCGCGCCTGAGCACCGATGCCAGCGTACACCTGGATGTCAGCGTGGAACACGAGGCCTGCCCGCTGGGGCTGGCGCCGACCTCCAGCACCACCGCGGCCCTGGCGATGAGCGATGCCCTGGCGGTGGCGGTGCTGGACGCGCGCGGCTTCACCGCGAACGACTTCGCCCGCTCGCATCCCGGCGGCCGCCTCGGGCGTCGCCTGCTGATCCACGTCGGCGACATCATGCATACCGGCGAAGCGATCCCGCGCATCGCACCAGACGCGCCGCTGAAGGATGCGCTGTTCGAGATCACCCGCAAGGGGCTGGGACTGGTGATCGTCAGCGACGCCGACGCGCGAATCCTGGGGGTCTTCACCGACGGCGACCTGCGCCGCACCCTGGACCTCGGCCACAGCCTCGACAGCCTGACCATCGGCGAGGTCATGACCCGCGACGGCCACACCGCCGGTGCCGACTGGCTGGCGGCCGAGGCCCTGGAGATGATGGAGAGCCGCCGGATCAACGCCCTGCCGGTGGCCGACGCCGACCACCGCCTGCAGGGAGTCATCAACATGCACGACCTGCTGCGCGCGGGGGTGGCCTGATGAACACCGAAACCGACCTTTCCACCCTGCAGCGGACCACCCGACTGCTGATCCTGGACGTCGACGGCGTGCTGACCGACGGCGCGCTGTTTCTCGGCGACGGTGGCGAACAGTACAAGGCCTTCCACAGCCGCGACGGCCACGGCCTGCGCATGGCCATGGACGACGGGCTGGAGGTCGCAATCCTCACCGGGCGGCAGTCGGCGGTCGTGGAGCATCGCCTGCGGGATCTGGGCATCCGTCACTGCATCCAGGGCCGGCGGGACAAGGGCGCCGCGCTGGCGCAATTGCTGGAGCAGACCGGGCACCGCGCCGCCGAGGCCGCGTTCGTGGGCGACGACGTGGTCGATCTGCCGGCGATGCGCAGGGTTGCCCTGGGCATCGCGGTCGGCGACGCCCATCCGTTCGTGCGCCAGCACGCGCAGTGGGTCACCACGGCCGGTGGCGGGCGCGGCGCGGTGCGCGAAGTCTGCGAGGACCTGCTGGCCGCGCGCGGCCGCCTCGAGGCCGTGCTCGAAAGCTACCTGCACGCATGAGCCCGGATCCGCGTCGCGCCCTGCTCGCCGCCTGGCTGCTGACCACCGGGCTCCTGCTCGCCGGGCCGACAGCGGCCGAGCCGCCTGCCGAACCCGCGGCCGACGCCGAACCCACGCTGCAGATCGAGGGGTTTACCGCGCATGTCACTGGCGAGGACGGGCGGCCCACCCACCGCCTGCAGGGGGCGCGGCTGCGCGAATACGACCGGGATGCGGTCCAGTTCATCGATGACCCGGAGCTGGATCTGCTGGACCAGCGGGGCCTGAACTGGACCTGGCGGGCCCCGCGCGCGGCGCATCAGCCCGATCGCGAACTGCTGCATACCTTCGGCCACACCCGCGGCGTGCGCCCCGAACGCAACGAGCGCGTGCGCACGGTGATCGAGTCGCGCGACGTGCGCGTGGCGCTGGACACCCGGCTGACGACCTCGTCGGCGTCGAGCACTCTGGAACAGCCGGGACTGTTCCAGCGGGGTACCGGCCTGCGCGCCGACCCGCAAGCGGATACCATTGAACTGCTCGCCGAGGTCTACACGCTGTACAGCGACCTGCCGCAGGAGGACCGCCCGGAATGAACCCGGCCACAACCGAACATCGCCGCGCGGGCATCCGCCGACCGGCCCCGCTGCTTGCCGTGGCGGGCGTACTCGCACTGATCCTGGCGGCCCCGCCGGCGACCGGCCGCGAGGATGCCCTGCCGGTGGAGATCACCGCGGACCACGCCGAGATGGACGAACGCGCGGGCACCGGCACCTACACCGGCGACGTGATCGTGGTGCGCGGCGATGCCACGCTGGAAGCAGACCGCGTGATCGTGCACATGCGCGAGCGCCGCCCCTACGAGATCGAGGCCCACGGCGAGCCCGCACGCCTGGAGTCGCCCGATCCCGAGACCGGCGAGATGCGCATCGCCGAAGGGCTGCGCATCGACTATTTCCTCGACGAGGAACGCGTGATCCTGACCGAACGGGCGCGCGTCATCACCGCCGCCGAGGATGCCCGCGGGCAGCGCATCACCTATGACCTCGAGCGCGACGTGATCCGCGCGGAACGCGGCGACACCGACGACGAGCGCGTGCACATCCGCCTGCAGCCACGCGAGGACGATCCATGAGGCCCGCGGCCAACGGCCATCTGGTCGCCCGCGAGCTGAGCAAGCGCTATGGCCAGCGTACCGTGCTGGACGCAATGGACGTGGACCTGGTGCCCGGCGAGGTGGTCGGCCTGCTGGGACCCAACGGGGCCGGCAAGACCACCTGTTTCTACAGTCTGGTCGGCCTGATCCGGCCCAATACCGGGCGCATCACCCTGGGCGGGCGCGACATCACGCAGGCCCCCATCCACGAACGCGCCCGCGCCGGGCTGGGCTATCTCCCACAGGAGGCCTCGATCTTCCGCCGCCTGTCGGTCCAGGACAACCTGCAGGCAGTGCTGGAACTGCGGCCCGGACTGGACCGCCACGAGCGCCGCCGCATCGGCGATGCCCTGATCGAGGAATTCCAGCTCGAAACCGTGCGCCACAGCCCCGGCATCGCGTTGTCCGGAGGCGAACGGCGGCGCGCCGAGATCGCCCGTGCGCTGGCCGGTGATCCGCGGTTTATCTGCCTGGACGAACCCTTCGCCGGGGTCGACCCGATCTCGGTCAGCGAGATCCAGGAAGTGATCCGCCACCTGGCCGAACGCGGCATCGGCGTACTAATCTCGGACCACAACGTGCGCGAGACCCTGGGCATCTGCCACCGCGCCTACATCCTCAGCGAGGGGCACCTTCTGAGCGCGGGAACGCCGGAGGAACTGCTGGACGATGCCCGCGTGCGCGAGGTCTACCTCGGCGAAAATTTCCGCCTGTGACACCGATCGCCACATCCGGCCGGTGCACAAGGCCACAACAAGGGATTACTATTCACTTATGGTGAACAACGCCTCTCCCAACTCATGCTGAAGCCCGGGCTGAACCTGCAGCTCGGTCAGACGCTGACCATGACGCCGCAGCTGCAGCAGGCCATCCGGCTGTTGCAGCTCTCGACGCTGGAGCTCCAGGCCGAGATCCAGCAGGCGCTGGAAAGCAACCCCATGCTGGAACAGGCCGAGGACGACGAACTCGGCGCCGATGGCGAAGAAACCCCGGACCCCGGCACCGAGGGCGAGAACGAGACCGCCAGCGATGCCGCCGCCGGCACCGGCGAAACGGTGGACGCCGGCGGTTCGGAGGATGTCATCCCCGACGAACTGGTGACCGACACCCGCTGGGAAGACATCTACGACGCCAGCGCCAGCCCGCGCGGACTGGACGACCGCGATCCCCTGGAAAACACCTCGGACGACGATGGCGGTGGCCTGCAGGACCACCTGCTGTGGCAGCTGCATCTGTCGCACCTGACCCCGCGTGACCAGCGCATCGGCGCCGCCCTGATCGACACCATCAACGGCGACGGTTACCTCGAGGGAGACGTCGAGACCCTGGCCGACACCATCAGTCAGGGCGAGGACACCCCGGTCGGCACCGACGAGGTGGAGGCAGTGCGCCACTGGCTGCAGCACTGCGACCCCCTCGGGGCCGGGTCGCTGGATCTGCGCGAGTGCCTGGAGGTCCAGCTGGGCGAGCTGGCGCCGGACGCGCCCTCGCGCGAAGCCGCGCGCGCGGTCCTGGAACACGGCATGGACGCCCTTGCCCGGCGTGACTACAAGGCACTGCAGCGCCAGAGCGGCGTGCGCGATGCCGACGAGCTGGCCGCGGCCCTGGACCTGATCCGTACGCTCAACCCGCGCCCCGGCGCCCAGATCAGCGAGACGCCGCCGGAATACGTGGTCCCGGATGTCTACGTGCGTCATACCGACCAGGGCTGGCAGGTCGACCTGAATCCCGAGATCGCCCCGCGCATTCGCGTCAACGACCTCTACGCCGGCATGGTCCGCCAGGTCTCCGATGCCCGCGACAGCGCATTCATGCGCGACCAGCTGCAGGAGGCGCGGTGGTTCATCAAGAGCCTGCACAGCCGCAACGACACCCTGCTGCGCGTAGCGCGAGCGATCGTCGAACGCCAGCAGGGGTTCCTGGAACACGGCGAGGTGGCGATGCAGCCGCTGATCCTGCGCGACATCGCCGAAGCCCTGGAGATGCACGAGTCCACGATCTCGCGGGTGACCACGCAGAAATACATGCATACCCCCCGCGGAGTGTTCGAATTCAAGTATTTCTTCTCCAGTCACGTGGGCACCAGCGACGGCGGGGAATGCTCCGCGACCGCGATTCGTGCCATGATCCGCGAACTCATCGAAGAGGAAACGCCGGGCAAACCGCTCAGCGATTCCCGCCTCGCCCGGATCCTCGCGGATCGGGGCATCAACGTGGCCCGACGTACCGTGGCCAAATACCGGGAGGGCATGAACCTGCCATCCTCCAGCGAACGCCGCCAGATGGCCGCCATGCCGACCGGAAGCAAACCGAAAGGAGCCTGACCCATGCAGATCAACCTCACCGGACACCACGTCGAAATCACCGACGCCCTGCGCGACTACGTCAACGAGAAATTCGAGAAGCTGGAACGCCACTTCGACAAGGTGATCGACGTGCACGTGGTGCTAACCCACGAGAAGACGCAGAAGCTGCACAACAAGGCGGAAGCGAATCTGCAGGTCAGCGGCAACCACATCCACGCCGAGGCCAGCCACGACGACATGTACGCCGCCATCGACGGCCTGATCGACAAGGTCGACCGCCAGCTGATCAAGCACAAGGAGAAGGTCAAGGACCATCATCGCGCCGAAGGCCACCAGCGCAACCGCGAACAGACCCCGTAAACCGATGAACCCGGCCGAGCTCATCACCCCGGAGCGCATCGGACTGGAAGCCGACTGCTCCAGCAAGAAACGAGCGCTGGAAACCCTCGCCGATCTGCTGGTGGACGGGGCCGCGGACGGGCTGGCGGCCAGCGCCGCGTTCGAAGCCATGTCGGCCCGCGAAAAACTGGGCTCCACCGGGCTCGGCCATGGCGTGGCGATTCCGCACGGCCGTCTGGCCGAGCTGGATACGCCCCGCATCGCGGTCCTGCGTCTGGATCAGGGCGTGGATTTCGAGGCCATGGACCACGAACCGGTGGACATCCTGATCGCCCTGCTGGTGCCGGAAGAGGCCACCAGCGAACACCTGGACCTGCTGGCCCAGCTCGCACGCGGCCTGTCGCAGCCGGACACCCTCGCCGGCATCCGGCGCGCCGCGGACAGCGCGGGGGTCCAGCAGGCCCTCACCCGGGCCCTGGGAGACACCTGACCATGGCCGACCGGGCGGAGGCGGCAGGCGACGGCACCGCGAGCAACATCACCATCGCCGCGCTCACGCGGGCGATGGGGAGCCGTCTGGACCTGCGCTACGTCCACGGGGAGGAGGCCGCGGGCGACCGCGAACTCCTGGGACTCGGCGATGGCGACCTGCCGCTGGCCGGCCATCTCAACCTGATCCGCCCCAACCGCATCCAGGTCATCGGCGACTACGAGGCCCGCTACATCGCCGGCCTGTCCGACGAACAGCGTGACCACCTTGTGCTGGAGATGGCCCGCACCGGCACCACCATGGTGATTTTCGCCGAGGACACCTGCCCGTTCCCGCGCATGCCGCAGACAGGTGACGACCCGCTGCCGGTGATCCTGTGCACACGCACATCCTCGCACGAAGTCATCGCCCTGCTGCGCTATTTCCTGCAGCAGCGCCTCGCTCATTTCGAGGTGCGCCACGGGGTGTTCATGGAGATCCTCGGGATCGGCGTGCTGATCTCGGGGGCGTCGAGCGTCGGCAAGAGCGAGGTAGCGCTGGAACTGATCTCGCGGGGCCATCGGCTGATCGCCGATGATGCCCCCGAATTCGCGCGCATTGCCCCCGATATCGTGCGCGGACACTGCCCCGCCCTGCTCCAGGACCTGCTCGAGGTGCGCGGCCTGGGCGTGCTCAACATCCGCGCGATGTACGGCGACTCGGCGATCAAGGGCGGCAAATATCTGCGCCTGATCATCGATCTGCGCGACCACAACGAGCCCTCGCCGGTGCCGGACGATCGTCTGAACGGGCGTCGCGGCGAAAGCGAGATCCTCGGCCTGCGCATCCCGCTGATCAGCCTGCCGGTGGCGCCGGGACGCAACATCGCGGTCATGATCGAGGCCGCGGTCCGCAATCACCTGCTGCACATGCAGGGCTACATCGCCGGGGACGACCTGCGCGCCCGCCAGCGGCGCCAGATGGGCGAGGATCAGCAGGAGGAGTCCATCTTCCACATCGGCGGGCCCAGCACCACGGTCCCCAACCCCGACCCCGAGGGCTGACCGACATGCGTCTGCTGCTGGTCAGTGGTCTGTCGGGTTCCGGCAAGACCGTCGCCCTGCATACCCTGGAGGACGCCGGCTACTTCTGTGTCGACAACCTGCCGCTGCCGATGCTGCCGGAACTGGTGGAGAAGGTCCGCAGCGGCCATTACGACACCGGCGGTGACCGCCACCTGGCCGTGGGCGTGGACGTCCGTTCGGGCCTCGACGCCCTCAGCGGCTTCGGCAAGCTGCTGGGCGAGCTGCGCGGATCGGGCCTGGAGGTCGAGGTGCTGTTCCTCAATGCCTCCGACGAGGTCCTGCTGCGCCGCTACCACCTGACCCGCAGGCGGCATCCGCTGGCTCGCGACGGCATCCCGCTGGTGGAAGCGATCGGCATGGAACGGACCTGGCTGGGGCACGTGGCGGTGGAGGCCGACCTGACCGTGGACACCAGCCGGCTGTCGATGCACGACCTCGCGCGCACGCTCCGGGCCCGGGTCGGCAGCCGCGAGACCGCCGGCCTGTCCCTGCTGTTCCAGTCCTTCGGCTTCAAGCACGGCTCGCCGCTGGATTCCGATTTCGTGTTCGACGTGCGCTGTCTGCCCAACCCCCACTACGAGCGTGAACTGGCGCCGCTGACCGGGCTGGATCCGGCGGTGGCGGGTTTCCTCGACAGCCACGGCGAGGTCGGGGCGATGCTCGAATCCATCCACGGCTTCCTCGACACCTGGATCCCGCGGCTGGTGGCGGACCATCGCAGCTATGCCACGGTCTCCATCGGCTGCACCGGCGGGCGCCACCGCTCGGTCTACCTGGTGGAACGGCTGGCGGCTGCGTGGCGCGAGCGGGAACATGTTACTGTTAGCACCCGTCATCGCGAGCTCGATTCTCTCTCCCCTGAAACGGAGTAGTTCCATGGGCGTCGGTCTGATCCTGATCACGCATCAAAACCTGGGCGACACACTCCTGCAGACCGCGCAGAGCATGCTGGGAGACCTGCCCGAGGACTGCGAGTCCATGGCGATGTCGCAAAGCGACGATCCGGACGATATTCAGGCGCAGGCGCGCGCCCGCATGGAAACCCTCGACAGCGGTGCCGGTGTGCTGGTCCTGACCGACATGTTCGGCTCCACGCCGGCCAACGTGGCCAGCCGCGTGGCGCGCGGACACAATGCGCGCGTGATCGCGGGCGTCAACCTGCCGATGCTCGTCCGCGTACTCAACTACCGCCATCTGCCCCTGAGCGAACTGGTCAACAAGGCGCTGTCCGGGGGCCATGACGGAATCCTTCTCTGCGACCAGGAATCCAGCGATGCCGCAGCGCGCAGTTCCCATCGTTAACCGGCTGGGCATGCATGCCCGGGCCGCCGCGAAGTTCGTCGGCCTCGCCAGCCAGTACACCGCCGATGTCACCGTCGCACGCAACGAACAGGAAGTGAACGGCAAGAGCATCATGGGGGTGATGATGCTGGCCGCCGCGCAGGGCTCGGAGATCACGATCCGCACCGACGGCGCGGAGGATGCCGAGGCGGCGCTGGATGCCCTGACCGACCTGGTCGCGGACCGCTTCGGCGAGGAATCCTGAGGCTCATCCCGCCAGAAGACCACCGGCCAGGGCGAACCATAGCGGCAGGGTGATCAGCGAAAGGGCCGTGGTCAGGGTCACCGCGGCCGCGTACAGCCCGGTATCCAGCCCGAAGCGGTCACAGAATACCAGCCCCAGCACCATCGCCGGCATGGCCGCCTCCAGCACCGTCCCGGTCGCGGGGATTCCCTCCATGCCCAGCAGCCACACCAGTCCCAGCGCCACCGCCGGCGCCAACAGCAGCTGGATCACCACGACGACCGCCAGCGGGCGGGCGTCGCGCCCGTGAAAGCGGTGGAAGACCAGTGCCAGGCCCAGAGCGAACAGCATCAGCGGCGACACCGAATCTGCCAGGAGCCCCAGCCACTCCTCCAGCCAGACCGTCTGCGGCACCCCGCCCAGGTTCAGGGTGACACCGACGAGGGCGGCCCAGATCGACGGCACCGACAACAGGCCGCGCAGCGGATGCACCGGCGGCATGCGGCCGTCGCCGTAGCGGCGCGCGAGGACCACGCCCAAGGTCAGCACCAGCGGCAGGCAGGCGAACAGGTCGTACTGGATGGCAACCGCGCGCCCCGCCTCGCCGAACAGACTGTCGAGGATCGGCAGGCCCAGATAGGTCGCGTTGGGCCAGGCGGCGGCCAGCAGCATCGCGCCCACTGCGGCTCGGTCGGCGGTGCATGCACGGCACGCACCAGCGGTAACGGCCAGGGTAATCAGGACCGTTGCCCCGGCGACCAGGGCGATGCGCACCGAGTCCAGGCCCAGCGGTGCAGTCCACAGGACCTGCAGCACCAGCGCGGGCAGCAGCAGGTAATAGACGAGCGTAGTGAGGACCCGGCGGGTGGTTTCGGCATCCAGACCGCCGGGCTGCAGGATCCGCCAGCCGACCCCGGCAACGATCAGGGCCCCCATCTGGGTCATCACGCTGAGCACGGGGGGGGACCTCGTCGGCTTGTCAGGGTCGGTGCGAGTGGCAGACGGGGCGACCCGGAAACGGGCCGCGGGAGGTGGTTACGGCGGGAGCCGGGCTCAGGCGTTGCCGCCGGCCTGCTGCTCCTGTTCCTGTTGCTGCTTTTCGATGTCAGCGCGCACGGCCTCCATGTCCAGCTCGCGCACCTTGCCCAGCACCTCGTCCAGCTGCGCCGCGGAGAGGACGCCCGGCTGCGAAAACACGATGACCTGCTCGCGGAAGATCATCAGGGTCGGGATAGAGCGGATCTGGAAGGCCCCGGCGATGCCCTGCTCCTCGTCGGTGTTGACCTTGGCGAAGACAACGTCGTCGTGCTTGTTCGAGGCTTCCTCGAAGGTCGGCGCGAACTGCTGGCACGGGCCGCACCACGGCGCCCAGAAATCCATGATGACGATGTCATTCCCGGTGATGGTGGATTCGAAGTTGTCCTGCGTGAGTTCCTGAACGGCCATGATCGGGCTCCGGCTTGAAATTACGGCCCTTTACCTTAACAGGCCGCCCGGATGCTGTCAGGGAGACGACTGCGCGAGCATGGCCGCCCGCAGACGCTCGAGACGATCGATCGGATCATCGGATTCCAGCAGCGACTGCTTGATCGCGAGATCCACCGGCAGCAGTTCGGCGAGACGCCCGGCCACCCAGGCCGAATCATCCAGGTGGCGCTCGAGATGCGACCAGGGCGTGCCCAGCTGATCCAGCAGACGCTCCAGCAGATCGGCCAGCGATGCATAGTCCACCGGCAGGCTGACCGCCGGCCATTCGTCCAGCGGCTCCACATCGCCCAGCCACAGTCCGTCTTCCCCCCGCCGCGGGTTGTGGACCCGCTGGCGCTGCGCCCCCTTGGCGAGGATTCCCAGCAGACCGTCGGAGCGCTGGTCCCAGTCGATGATGCGCGCCTCGGTGCCCACCGCATGGAACCCCACCGTCGGATCCGATTCGGACGGCGGCTCTTCGCCCTCGGCGGGCGGTTCGATCGCCACCACCACGAAGCCGCTGTCGTCGCGCAGGCAGCCACGCACCATGTCGAGATAGCGCGTCTCGAAGATCCGCAACGGCAGCAGACCACCCGGGAACAGTACGGTGTTCAGCGGAAACAGCGGAAGCGTCTTCATTCGGGGCCGTCCTCTCCACCCTGGCGGTGCCCGGTCCCCCAGCGGGGACCCAGTGCGTGTTCGATCTGCAGGTGATCCAGGACCCGCGCCACCATGAAATCGATCAGGTCCTGCAGACCTTCGGGGCGATGGTAGAACGCCGGATTGGCCGGCATCACCACGGCGCCCATGCGGGTCAGACGCAGCATGTTCTCCAGATGGATCTCGGAGAACGGGGTCTCGCGCACCACCAGGATCAGGCGGCGGCGCTCCTTCAGGACCACGTCGGCGGCGCGCTCGATCAACCCGCGCGAGGCCCCGGTCGCCACCGCCGATACCGTGGCCGTGGTACAGGGGCACACGACCATGGACTCGGGGGCCGCCGAGCCGCTGGCCACCGGGGCGGTCCACTCGTCCGGGCCGTAACAGTGAATCTGACCCGGCGCGGCAGCGTAGCGTTCACTGAAGAACCGGGCGATCTCCACCGGCCGCCCGGGCACGCCGAGGTCGGTCTCCATCCCGAGCACCACCTGTCCCGGCTTCGACACCATCAGATGCACTTCGACCCCGGCCTGCACCAGACACTCCAGCAGGCGCAGGCCATAGGGTGCCCCCGACGCGCCGGTCAGGGCCAAGGCGATGCGCCGACTCATGACCGCTCCTCCCGCAGGCGGTCGATCAGGCGCTGATGCAGCCCGCCAAAACCGCCGTTGCTCATGATCACCAGGGTGTCGCCGGGTCGCAGGCCGTCCAGCAGCCCCTGCAGCAGCTCGTCCACCGACGGCGCCACCGTCAGGCGCTCTTCCAGACGGGTGCGCAGCGGACCGATGGCCCAGTCCAGGTCGGGCGGCCGGTACAGGTGCACGCCATCAGCGCGATCCAGGGCATCGCCCAGCGCACCCGCGTGCACCCCCATGCGCATGGTGTTGGACCGGGGCTCCAGCGCCACCAGCAGGCGCCCGCCCTCGTCCAGTCCGCCGCGCAGGCCCTCGAGGGTCATGCGGATGGCGGTCGGGTGATGGGCGAAGTCATCCAGGACCCGGACCCCGGCGATCTCCGCACGCAGCTCCTGGCGTCGACGGACCCCGCGAAACTCCGGCAGCGCCGCCAGCCCGGTGGCGAGCGGCACGCCGGCGTGGCGGGCCGCGGCCAGCGCCGCCAGCGCATTGGCCTGATTGTGCCGACCGCACATCGACCATTCAACGCGACCACACGGCTGTTCGTTTTCCAGGACCTCGAAGCAGCGACCGTCGGCCGACAGCGAGCGAGCGCTCAGCGCGACCGCCGAGTCTGCGGGGCCGTCCTCGCCGGTCGCGAGCCGCTCCACCGGTGTCCAGCAACCGGACTCCAGCACGCGTTCCAGTGCGGCGTCCCCGGCGGGCATCAGGATCTTGCCCTGGCCCGGCACGGTGCGCACCAGATGATGAAACTGACGCTCGATCGCCTGCAGATCCGGGTAGATGTCGGCGTGATCGTACTCGAGGTTGTTCAGCACCAGGGTCCGTGGCCGGTAATGGACGAACTTGGCGCGCTTGTCGAAGAACGCACTGTCGTATTCGTCCGCCTCGATCACGAAGAACGGCGACTCGCCGAGACGCGCGCTCACGCCGAAGTTGCCGGGGACCCCGCCGATCAGGAACCCCGGCGCCATGCCCGCGTATTCCAGGATCCAGGCCAACAGCGAGCTGGTGGTGGTCTTGCCGTGGGTCCCCGCGACCGCCAGCACCCAGCGGTCGTGCAGCACGTGCTCCGCCAGCCACTGGGGACCGGAGGTGTACGCCTGCCCGCGGTCCAGCATCGCTTCCACCGCGGGCGTGCCACGGGTCATCACGTTGCCCACCACCACCGGGACGTCATCCGGCAGAGCTTCGGCCTCGTAGCCGGCATGGTAAGGGATGCCTGCGGCCGCCAGCTGCTCGCTCATGGGGGGATAAAGCGTCTGCGCGTCGGCCCCGCTCACGCGATAGCCGCGGGCGCGCGCCAGCTGCGCCAGCCCGCCCATAAAGGTCCCGCCGATCCCGAGGATGTGCAGATCGGCGGAGCGGTTCATGCCGTCACCACCCCGGCCACGCCCTGGGTGATCACCGACGAGATCAGCACGAACCCCAGCGCGATCACGACCCCCGCCATGCGGTTCGACAGTTCGAGGGCCTGGTGCAGGATATGGCCATACACGAACAGCAACCAGCCCAGCAGGAGCAACACGCCCAGTACCGCCAGCGGCGGGGCCTCCCCGGCCTCCGGATCAATCGGAGCGACCAGCGTCAGCAACGCCATCAGCAGCCCGAGGATCGCCCCGGTACCCACCATCGCGGTAAAGCTCTGCACCTGGCGCCCGACAAAGCCCTGAAACCGCAGTGCCAGGGCCACGAAGCCGAACAGCACCGCCACATCCACCAGATTCATGACCAGGGCCGCAGTCGCGCCATACATCGGCACGCCGATGGCCAGCCCCACGGCCACCGCGACCCCGGTCCAGAACACCGCGAGCGCGGGATCCGCCGGCAGGTCCTGCGGTCCGCGGCGGGCGCGCAGGATGTCCAGCATGACCAGCAGGCCGTTCACTCCCCGGCCTCCATGGCTTCCAGAGCCTCAAGCTCGTCCAGCATCTCCTCGGCCTGCTCGTCGGCCTGGGCGCCACCGGTGAGAAAATCGCGCCGCTGCAGATACGCCCTGCGCATGGCGATGTAAGGGTCATCGGAAAGCTGGTCGATCATGGCCTCGGTGTCGATCAGCCCCGCACGCATGTCGACCACGTCCACCACCACCAGGCCGACCCACAGCGGCGTGCGATCGCGCCGGACGCTGCGGACGTTGCGCGGATCGGTCTGACTGTCGACCAGGCGGGCGGGCGCATCCCGCGCGGTGCTGGGCCCCAGCAGCGGCAGCTGCAGATAGGGCCCGGACGGCACGCCCCAGGCACCGAGGGTCTGGCCGAAATCCTCGTTGTTCTTGTCCAGTCCCATCGGCGAGGCGACGTCGATCAGGCCGGCCAGACCGAACGTGGTGTTGAACATCAGCCGGCTGGTATCCGAGGCCGCGGCGTGCAGATTGCCCTGCAACAGGTTGTTGAACAGGACCGTCACGTCGTTGAGGTTGGAGAAGAAATTGCCGACGCCCGTCTGCACCGGGTCGGGCAGGCGGCGGTACTGCACGGCCGTGGGCCTGAGGATCGCCTGGTCCACCTCCTGGTTGAAGGCGAACATCGCGCGGTTGTAGGACTCCCAGGGATCATCCGGATGGCGGTCCTCGGACGGTACGCTGGCGCAGCCGGCCAGACCAAGCAGCAGACCGAGCGCCAGCCCGGGCACGACCAGCCACCGCAGCATGCCCCGCGCCGACCCTCGCGGACGCCCCGGGAAGCCCATGACCTCAGGTCCCGCTGCGGTTGCGGCTGGCCGCGATCCGCAGGCGCAGCGCGTTGAGCCGGATAAAGCCTTCGGCGTCCTTCTGGTCGTACGCGCCGGCGTCGTCCTCGAAGGTCGCGATGGACTCGTCGAACAGGCTGTCCGGCGACTGGCGACCGGCCACCATCACGTTGCCCTTGTACAGGCGCAGGCGCACCTCGCCGTTGACCACGCCCTGGGACTCGTCGATCGCCGCCTGCAGCATGCGCCGTTCGGGGCTCCACCAGTAGCCGTTGTAGATGATGCTGGCGTAGCGCGGCATCAGCTCGTCCTTCAGGTGGGCGGCCTCGCGATCCAGGGTGATCGACTCCAGCGCGCGGCGCGCACGCAGCAGGATGGTACCGCCCGGAGTCTCGTAGCAGCCGCGCGACTTCATGCCGACATAACGGTTTTCGACGATATCCAGCCGACCGATGCCATGGGCCCCGCCGCGCTCGTTCAGCTTCGACAGCAGTGCAGCCGGCGACAGCTTCTCGCCGTTGATGGAGACCGGGTCACCGTTCTCGAAGCCGATGGTGAGGACCTCGGGCTCGTCCGGCGCGGCCTCGGGCGACACCGACCAGCGCCACATGTCTTCCTCGGAGTCGGTCCACGGATCCTCCAGCGGACCGCCCTCGTAGGAAATGTGCAGCAGGTTGGCGTCCATCGAGTACGGAGACTTCTTGCCCGCCTGGGCATAGTCCACCGGAATGCCGTGCTGTTCGGCGTATGCCATCAGGCGCTCGCGCGAATTGAGGTCCCATTCGCGCCACGGAGCGATCACCTCGATCCCCGGCTTGAGCGCGTAGGCACCCAGTTCGAAGCGGACCTGGTCGTTGCCCTTGCCGGTCGCGCCATGGGCGATCGCGTCGGCACCGGTCTCCTCGGCAATCTCCACCAGCCGGCGCGCGATCAGCGGCCGCGCGATGGACGTCCCCAGCAGGTATTCGCCCTCGTAGACCGTGTTGGCGCGGAACATCGGGAAGACGTAGTCGCGCACGAAGGTCTCGCGCAGGTCCTCGATGTAGATCTGCTTCACCCCCAGGGCCTCGGCCTTGGCGCGGGCCGGTTCGACCTCCTCGCCCTGGCCCAGATCGGCAGTGAAGGTGATGACCTCGCAGCCGTACTGCTCCTCCAGCCACTTGAGGATGACCGAGGTATCCAGACCGCCGGAATAGGCGAGGACGACGCGCTTGATGTTCGAACTCATGGGCATGCAATCCTTGGGAAAGACACTGAATCAATGTTTACGCCGGCCAGTCGGCCGGGCGTATCGAGCCATGGCGGCGGGGACTGCTACCAGGCCGTACCGTCCCCGGGTTCCACCGGCTGCGGAGCGGCCGGGACATCCCCGGCGGGGTCGGCGTCACGGGCAGCCTCCGGTGCCGGATCCTCACCCTGAGGCCCGGAGCCGCTGCTGCCGCGCTCGCCCACCCACCAGATCTCGGCGCGACGGGCATCGCGTGACTCGTCCTCGACCCCGGGAGCGACGCCCCCGGCCTCGATTTCGATGTCGGCTGTGCCCAGGCCGGCCTCGCCAAGTGCGTCACGCACGGTTTCGGCCCGCTGCTGGCTGATTCGCCGGTTCACTCTGTCCGGGCCTTCGGCATCGGTCAAGCCGATCACCCGCAATCGCGGCCCTTCGACCCCGTCCAGGGCCGCCACCACCCGGTCCAGCGTCGCCCGGGCCTCACCATCCAGAGCCGTGCGCCCGGAATCAAAATAGACCACCCAGCGCTCGCGTGCCGTTCCATCACCGGCCTCCGGGGCCCCTTCGGCCATCCCCTGCTCCGCCTGACAGATGCGGAAGCCCTCGACCCGGCGACCGAAACGGATGCCTCGGAAATGCACGATGTCCTCGCCGTCGGGGAACCCGATGCGCACATCATGGCCGGCGAGCAGACGGGCCTTGAGGGCCTGCACGCGATCGTCCGGCACACGGAAGCGGTCGTCCGGGCCCGCCCGCAGCATCAGCGACAATGGCGCCGGGCCGTCGCCGGGAACCCATTCCGGTGCCCCGGTTTCCAGCGGCGCCTGCGAGCGCCCGGGCACGGGATAGGGCGGATCCCAGAACGCGCGGACCGCCAGACCGGGACGGGTCTCGAACTGCAGCGAACCGCCGTGGCGCACCCGCTGTTCCAGGCGGCACAGGTCGTCGATCTCGACGCGGGTCCAGTCCGAGCGCTCGAGCGTCTCCTGATACAGCGTGCCGCCCGGCGCCGGAGGGGCCAGCAGGACCAGCGCGGCGCCGGTCAGCCAGGCCGCCAGCCGCCCGGCAACCCGCGGCAACCCCGGACGTGACTCGCGGCGCACCCGCCTCTAACCCTTCTTCGGCGGCAGGATGTCGGTGATCGAGCCGTGCGCGGCCTCGGCGGCAAAGGCCACCGTCTCGCTGAGCGTCGGATGCGGATGGACGGTCAGGCCGATGTCCTCCATCTCCGCCCCCATCTCCAGCGCCAGCATCGCCTCGCCGATCAGGTCGCCGGCGGAGGGCCCGACCAGCCCGGCGCCGATCACCCGGCCCTCGGCATCGAAGAGCAGCTTGGTCATGCCGTCCTCGGCGCCCAGCGCGATCGCCCGGCCGGAGGCGGCCCAGGGGAACACGCCCTTGGTGTACTCGATGCCGTCGGCCTTCGCCTGTTCCTCGGTCACGCCCATCCACGCGACCTCCGGGTGGGTATAGGCCACCGACGGGATCGCGCGGGCGTCGAAGTGCACCTTGTGCCCGGCGATCACCTCGGCCGCGACCTTGCCCTCGTGGGTCGCCTTGTGCGCCAGCATCGGCTGGCCGACCACGTCGCCGATGGCGAAGATGTGCCCGACATTGGTGCGCTGCTGGCTGTCGACCTCGATGAAGCCGCGCTCGCTGACCTGCACCCCGGCGGCCTCGGCGTTGATCTTCGCGCCGTTCGGGCTGCGCCCCACGGCGACCAGCACGCGGTCGAAGGTGTCCTCTTCCGGCAGGCCCTTCGCCTCGCCCTCGAAGCGGCAGACGATGCCCTGCTCGGTGGCCTCGGCCCCGGCGACCTTGCTCTTGAGGAAGATGTTCTCGAAGCGCTTCTTCGCGCGCTTCTCGAACGGGCGCACGATGTCCCGGTCCGCCCCCGGCATCAGGGTATCGGACAGCTCCACCACCGTGACCTTCGTGCCCAGCGACTCGTACACGCAGGCCATCTCCAGGCCGATGATGCCGCCGCCGACCACCAGCATGCGCTCGGGGATGTCGGCCAGATCCAGCGCGTCGGTGGAGTCCATCACCCGGTCGTCGTCCCAGGGGAAGCCGGGCAGTTTCACCGCCTGCGAGCCGACGGAGATAATCGCGTGCTCGAAACCGATCACCTCGCGGCCATTGTCGCCCTCGACGGCGATGCTGTGGGCCCCGGTGAATTCGCCGACGCCCTGCACCACGCGCACCTTGCGCTGCTTGGCCAGCTGCTTGAGGCCGCCGGTCAGCTTCTTGACCGTCTTGTCCTTGTAGCCGCGCAGGCCGTCGAGGTCGATCTCGGGCTCGCCGAACTTGATGCCCAGGGCGGCAAAGCGCTCGGCCTCGTGCAGCACCTCGCCGGCGTGCAGCAGCGCCTTGGACGGGATGCAGCCGACATTCAGGCAGACCCCGCCGATCTGCGGATAACGCTCGACCATCACCACGTCCAGGCCCAGGTCCGCGGCACGGAAGGCGGCGGTATAGCCGCCGGGGCCGGAGCCCAGCACCAGCACCTGGCACTGGCTGTCGGTGTTCGGGTCGGCCGCGGCCTGCGGCGCCGGGGTGGAGGACGCCCGGGCCGCGCCGGCGGGTTCCGCGGACGCCGCCTCGGTATCCTCCGCCGGGGCGGGCGAAGCCTCGCTGTCCGCGGCCTCCGCACCGGCCTCCAGCTCCAGGATCGGATCCCCCTGAGAGACCCGCTGGCCGGTCTTCACGTGCACGGATTTAACCGTACCCGCCTGCGGTGCCGGGACATCGATGGTCGCCTTGTCCGATTCGAGCGTGATCAGCGGGTCTTCCGGGGCGATGGTACTGCCCGGCTGGACCAGGACCTCGATGATCTCGACATCCTTGAAATCGCCGATATCCGGGACTTCGACGGTGGTGGTCTGACTCATGACAAAGCTCCGGTGATTACAGCAGCATGCGCCGCATGTCGGACAGCAGCGCGCTCAGCGTGGTGGTGAAGCGGGCGCCCAGGGCCCCGTCGATCACCCGGTGGTCGTAGGACAAGGCCATCGGCAACACCAGACGCGGCTCGAATTCCTCGCCGTTCCAGACCGGCTGCATCGAGGCCTTCGACACCCCGAGGATGGCGACCTCCGGGGCATTGACGATGGGCGTGAACTGGGTACCGCCGATGCCGCCGAGGCTGGAGATGGTCAGGCAGCCGCCCTGCATGTCCGCAGGCTTGAGTTTCTTCTCGCGCGCCCGCTTCGACAGGTCCATCAGTTCGGAGGCGATGTCCACCAGACTCTTGCGGTCCACGTCACGCACGACCGGAACCACCAGACCATCCGGCGTATCCACGGCCACGCCCAGGTGGTAATACTGCTTGATCACCAGATTCTCGCCGGTGGCGTCCAGCGAGGCATTGAAGCGCGGGTATTCCTTGAGCGCGGAGACCACCGCTTTCATCAGGAACGGCAGGAAGGTGATCTTGACCCCCTGCTTCTCGTATTCGGCCTTCAGCGACTTGCGGAAGTCCTCCAGCTCGGTGATGTCGGCCTCGTCGAACTGCGTCACGTGCGGGACGGTGACCCAGTTGCGATGCAGGTTCTGCCCGGTGAGCCGGTTGATCTTCGACAGCGGCCGGGTCTCGATCGGACCGAACTCGGAGAAGTCGATCTCCGGCATGGGTTCGACCCCCAGTCCGGAACCGGCGGGCTGGCTGAGCGCGCGCTTGACGAAGGCCTGCACGTCCTCGCGCAGGATGCGCCCCTTGCGACCGCTCCCCTCGACCTTGGACAGGTCCACACCCAGCTCGCGCGCGAACTTGCGCACCACGGGCGAGGCATGGGCGCGACGGAACGCGGACTCGTTCTCGATATGGGCGGTGGGCGATGGCCGCGGGCCGCCCTGGCCACCCCGCCCGCCGGTACTACCCGAGTCGCCGGCCGATGCCCTGGCCGGCGTGGACCCGGTATCCGGCGCGCTGGCCGCTGCCGCGGGTGCCGATTCTTCGCTTCCGGCGGAGGCGGCCGGCTCGGCGGCGGCCTCCGCGGGAGCTTCCCCGGCACCACTGGCGGCCGCCTCGTCCGCGGGGGCCAGCTCGAGGATCGCATCTCCCTGCGAGACGCGGTCCCCGGCCTTGACCTTCATGCCCTGCACGGTACCGCCCTGCGGTGCCGGGATCTCGATGGAGGCCTTGTCCGACTCCAGGGTGATCAGCGGGTCCTCGGGCGCCACGGTGTCACCCGGCTTGACCAGCACCTCGATGATCTCGACGTCCTTGAAGTCACCGATGTCGGGGACTTCAACCGTAATCGTGTCGCTCATGTCTGCTCCTGCCTCGGGACGCCGGCCTCAGGCCTGCAGGGGGTTGGGACGATCGGTATCGATCTCGTATTGGTCGATCGCCTCGCGGACGGTCTTCGCCTCGACGGTCCCGGCATCGGCCAGGGCCTTCAGCGCGGTCACCGCGATGTGGTAGCGGTCGACTTCGAAGTGGCGCCGCAGCGCGGAGCGCAGGTCCGAACGGCCGAAGCCGTCGGTGCCCAGCACACGATAGTCGGCGGGCACATAGGCGCGGATCTGATCGGCGAAGTTCGACACGTAGTCGGTGGCCGCGACCACCGGCGCCTCGGAACCGCCCAGGCACTGCTCGACCCAGCTGCGGCGCGGCTTCGCGTCCGGATGCAGCCTGGCATGGCGCTCGCAGTCGCGACCGTCACGCGCCAGCTCGGTGAAACTGGTCGCGCTCCAGACCTCGGCCGACACACCGAAGTCCTGCTCCAGCAGCACCGCGGCCTCGATCGCCTCGCGCAGGATGGTGCCGGAGCCCATAAGGCGGACCTTCTTTTTCTTGCGCCCGCCGGTCTGGAAACGATACAGGCCGCGGCGGATGCCTTCTTCGGCGCCTTCCGGCATCGCCGGCTGGTGGTAGTTCTCGTTCATCGCGGTGATGTAGTAGAAGACGCTCTCCTGCTCGCGGAACATGCGCCGCATGCCGTCCTGCACGATCACCGCCAGCTCGTAGGCGAACGTCGGGTCGTAGGCGATGCAGTTGGGCACGTTGGCGGCCATCATGTGGCTGTGGCCGTCGTTGTGCTGCAGCCCTTCGCCGGCCAGGGTGGTGCGGCCGGCGGTTCCGCCGATCAGGAAACCGCGCGCCCGCTGGTCGCCGGCGGCCCAGATCAGATCGCCGATGCGCTGGAACCCGAACATCGAATAGAAGATGTAGAACGGGATGGTCGCCACGCCGTGGGTGGAGTAGGACGTCGCGGCGGCGATCCAGGAGGAGATCGAGCCGGCCTCGTTGATCCCTTCCTCCAGGATCTGGCCGCCCTTGTCCTCTTTGTAATACATCACCTGGTCCTTGTCCTGCGGCTCATAGAGCTGACCGACCGAGGAATAGATGCCCAGCTGGCGGAACAGGCCTTCCATGCCGAAGGTACGCGCCTCGTCCGGGACGATCGGGACCA
Organism: Thioalkalivibrio sp. ALR17-21; assembly: GCF_000420185.1. NCBI lineage: Bacteria > Pseudomonadati > Pseudomonadota > Gammaproteobacteria > Chromatiales > Ectothiorhodospiraceae > Thioalkalivibrio > Thioalkalivibrio sp. ALR17-21. Next base: position 76,081 of record NZ_ATUL01000001.1, read on the forward strand.
CGTGCCGGCCGATCTTCTTGTCGCGCGCGAGGATCTGCAGCATGCGCACGAAGGCCATGGTGGTGGACATCTCGCGGTCGCCGGAGTCCTCCAGCAGCCCGGAAAAGGCGTCCAGTCCGGGGACCTCCAGCGGCGTGGTCATGTGCCGCCGCTGCGGCAGGTAACCGCCGAGCGCCTTGCGCCGCTCGTGCATGTACTGCATCTCGTCGGAGTCGGGATCCGGCTTGAGATACTCGGCCCGTTCCACCTGCTCGTCGGACAGCGGGATGTTGAAGCGGTCACGGAAGTGCTTCATGTCCTCCGTGTCCATCTTCTTCTGGCTGTGGGTGCGGTTCTGGGCCTCGCCCGCCGAACCCATGCCGTAGCCCTTCACGGTATGCGCGAGGATTACGGTGGGCTGGCCGGTGTGCTCCATGGCCTCCTTGTAGGCGGCGTAGACCTTGACCGGGTCGTGCCCGCCGCGATTCAGGCGCCAGATCTCCTCGTCGGACATGTTGGCGACCATCGCCTTGAGCTCCGGATACTTGCCGAAGAAGTGCTCGCGCACGTAGGCCCCGTCGTTGGCCTTGTAGTTCTGGTAGTCGCCATCAACCGCTTCCATCATGCGCTTCTGCAGCAGGCCGTCGGTGTCCTTGGCCAGCAGCGGCTCCCAGTAGCGCCCCCACAGGACCTTGATGACGTTCCAGCCGGCGCCACGGAAGATCGCCTCCAGCTCCTGCACGATCTTGCCGTTGCCGCGCACCGGACCGTCCAGGCGCTGCAGGTTGCAGTTCACCACCCAGGTCAGGTTGTCGAGCTTCTCGCGCGAGGCCAGGGTGATCGCCCCCATGGTCTCGGGCTCGTCCACCTCGCCGTCGCCAACGAAACTCCAGACATGGCGGTTCTCCGTCTGCGCCAGCCCGCGATCCTGCAGGTAACGCATGAACCGTGCCTGGTAGATGCTCATGATCGGGCCCAGCCCCATGGACACCGTCGGGAACTGCCAGAAGTCCGGCATCAGCCAGGGGTGCGGGTAGGAGGACAGCCCCTTGCCGTCCACCTCGCGGCGGAAATGATCCAGCTGCTCCTCGGTCAGGCGCCCTTCGAGGAACGCACGGGCGTAGATCCCCGGCGAGGAGTGTCCCTGAGCGAACACCAGATCACCGCCGTGCTCGTGCGACGGGGCGCGCCAGAAATGGTTGAAGCCGACGTCGTAGAGCGTGGCCCCGGAGGCGAAGGACGCGATGTGTCCACCCAGTTCCGGCGACACCCGGTTAGCCTTGACCACCATCGCCATCGCGTTCCAGCGGATGTAAGAGCGGATGCGGTGCTCCAGCGCGCCATCACCGGGGTACACCGGCTCGAGATGCGGCGGGATGGTGTTCACGTACGCGGTATTGGCCGAATACGGAAGATAGGCACCGCTGCGCCGGGCCTTGTCCACCAGGGCCTCCAGCAGGGCGTGCGCCCGTTCGGGCCCGTCGGCCTCCATCACGGAGGCAAGGGCGTCGATCCACTCCTGGGTTTCCTGCGGATCGATGTCGTTCGGGATGGCGTTCAGGTCCATGCGTCTACCCCTGAAAACGGGTTGGGAAACGGTTCGCGGGCGCGGGGCCGTACCACCGGGCGCGGGACGGTTCTGCTACCATGCCGCGGTCCGGGCGGACAGAAAGGCGCAAGTATCCCGACTGTGTTGCCGACAGGTCAAGCGAAAGCGTCCTATGGCGCCGATCTGGCGCAAACTGGCAGGGATACGCAAAGATCTTCCCGGAATCGATTCGAACCAAGGTAACCGCATGGCCGCACCCGCCCAGCTCGATCCGTCGCACCGCCCCATGGCTCATCGCTTCCGCGGCTTCCTGCCCGTGGTCGTCGATGTGGAAACCGGGGGTTTCGACTGCGAACGCCACGCCCTGCTGCAGGTGGCCGCAGTCTTCCTGCGCCGCAACGAGCAGGATCGCCTGGAGCGCGCCCACACCGTGAGCCTCCACGTACGGCCGTTCGAAGGGTCCGAGATGGACCCGAAGTCCCTGGAGGTCAACGGGATCGATCCGTACCACCCGCTGCGCGCGGCGTGGCCGGAGGATCAGGCGATGGGCCGGCTCTTCAGCGAGGTGCGCCGCGAGGTCAAGCTGAACCTGTGCAAGCGCGCCATTCTAGTGGGACACAACGCCCATTTCGACCTCGGGTTCGTGCACAAGGCGGCGGACCGCTGCGGGATCAAGCGCAACCCCTTCCACCCGTTCAGCAGCCTGGACACCGTTTCGCTGGCTGCACTGGCATACGGCCAGACCGTACTCGCGCGCGCGGCGCGCGCCGCCGGGCTGGAGTGGGACAACGATTCCGCGCACAGCGCGGCCTTCGACGCCGAAAAGACCGCCGACCTGTTCTGCGCGGTCGCCAACCACTGGCAGGACCACATCGGCGTGCCGCAGGCCGCGCTGCAGCTGCCTGACCCGGAAGAACTCCCGCCGGGTAGCTGACCACAAAAAAGGCCCGCCACCGCGATCGCGATGACGGGCCGGGCACGCCGCGGGCCGGTCGCTTCAGCCGGCGTTGCGCTGGGCGTGCTTGTCGTGGGCCTCGTCGACCATCTTCTTCAGCTCGCCGCTTTCGAACATCTCCAGGGTGATGTCGCAGCCGCCGATGAGCTCGCCGTCGATATAGACCTGCGGAAAGGTCGGCCAGTCGGCGAAGCGCGGCAGGTTCTGCATGACCTCCTGATCGGCGATAACGTTCACGTAGCCGAACTCGCGCTCGCAGCGCTTCAGCGCCTCCACCGCGCGGCTCGAAAAGCCGCACATCGGGAACTGCGGGCTCCCCTTCATGAAGATCACGACCGGGTTCTCTTCCACCTGCTGGCGGATACGGTCCATTACATCCATTGCTGTACTCCTGATACGGGCCTGATGGTTGATTGCGATAAGGAAACGTGCCGGGCGCAGGGGTGCCGCCCCCGCGACAAAGTCCGAGTATTATACTCAGACATTGAAGCGAAAATGTACAACGTCCCCTTCGCGCATGACGTATTCCTTGCCTTCGAGCCGCCACTTGCCGACATCCTTCGCCCCCTGCTCACCGCCGTGCTCCACGTAGTCGTTGTAGGCGACCACCTCGGCGCGGATGAAACCCTTCTCGAAATCGGTATGGATCACGCCCGCCGCCTGTGGCGCGGTGGAGCCCCGGCGCACGGTCCAGGCCCGCACCTCCTTCTCGCCGGCGGTGAAGAAGGTCTGCAGATCCAGTAGCTCATAGGCGGTGCGGATCACGCGGTCCAGACCGGGTTCCTCGAGGCCCAGATCGGCGAGGAATTCGGCGCGCTCGCCGGGCTCGAGCACGGCGATCTCGGCCTCGATGGCCGCGCACACGCTGACCACCTGAGCCCCCTCCTCGGCGGCCTTCGCGCGCACGGCGCGCACCTGTTCGTTATCCTCGGTGAGACCCGCCTCGTTGACGTTGGCGATGTACATCAGCGGCTTGATGGTCAGCAGGTGGAGATCGCGCAGCAGCTCGAGCTCTTCCGCCTCCAGATCCTGGGCACGCACCGGGATGCCCTCACCCAGGCCCTCGGCCACCTTCTCGGCGGCCCGTAGCCGGGCGATGGCCTCCTTGTCCTGGGACTTGGCGGCACGCGTCAGACGGGTCAGCGCCTTGTTGACCGTCTCCAGGTCCGCCAGCATCAGCTCGGTACTGATGGTCTCGATGTCGGCCAGCGGGTCCACCCGGCCGGCTACATGGACGATGTCATCGTCCTCGAAACAGCGAACCACCTGGGCGATGGCGTCGGTCTCGCGGATATGCGCCAGGAACTGGTTGCCCAGCCCCTCGCCCTGGGCCGCCCCGGACACCAGCCCGGCGATGTCGACGAACTCCACCGTGGTCGGCAGCACCCGCTCCGGCGATACCAGCTCCGCCAGCTTTGCCAGCCGCGGGTCCGGCACCTCCACCACCCCGACGTTGGGATCGATGGTGCAGAACGGGTAGTTCTCCGCGGCGATCTCCGCGCGCGTCAGGGCGTTGAACAGAGTCGATTTGCCGACGTTCGGCAGGCCGACGATGCCGCATTTCAGGCTCATGGGGTTTCCTCGGGTATTGCTCGGGGCTTGTTCAACCGGACTCGCGCCCGTGCAGATTGCGCACGGCCTCGTCCCAGCGTCCCGCCAGCAGGGCCGGGATCTGGCGAACAGCGTCGTCCAGTGCCTCGCCAATCGCCCGCGTATCGTCGCGGCCGGGACGATCGAGCACGAAGGGCACCACCTGATCGCGCTCGCCGGGATGACCGATACCGACACGCAGGCGGCAGTAGGCGGGACCGCCCAGGTGCCGGTGCAGGTCGCGCAGACCGTTATGCCCGCCATGCCCGCCGCCATGCTTCAGGCGGACCACCCCGGGCTCGAGATCCAGCTCGTCGTGGACGACCAGGATCTCCTCCGGAGCGATGCGATAGAAATCGGCGCATTTGCGCACCGGCAGGCCGCTCTTGTTCATGAAGGACATCGGCTTGAGGAGCCAGGCATCACCTTCGGGGAGGGTCAGCCGGGCCGCCTCGCCATCGAAGCGGTTCTCCGGGCGAAAGCGGACGCCGTGATCACGGGCCAGGGCATCCACAAACCAGAAGCCCGCGTTATGCCGGGTTTCGGCGTAACGCGGGCCCGGGTTGCCCAGCCCGACCACCAGGCGAATCGGCGCAGGTCGGCTGGTCATGCGGGAGGTCGTGACCGCGGCGTTCAGCCGTTGTCTTCCTCGCCGCCGGCTTCCTCGCCCGCGGCCTCGTCACCACCTTCCTCGCCTTCGGCGCCCTCGGCGGCAGCCGCGCCACCACCGCCGCCACCCTTGGCGGAACGCGGCAGCTGCACGGTCACGACCGCGTAGTCGTATTCGTCGCCCTGCATCAGCGCGACCATCTCGACACCCTTCGGCATGCTGGCCTTGAGGTCGGACAGGTGCAGGGTCTCGCCCACGTCCACGTCGGCCATGTCGACGTCGATGGATTCCGGCAGGTCGTCCGGCAGGCACTCGACCTCGATCTCGTTGACCTGACGGTTGATCATGCCACCGCCGGGCTTCACGCCCTTGCAGGTCTCCTCGTTGAGGAAGTGGATGGGCACGTTCACGCGGATCGGCTGGTTGGCGCTCACGCGCAGCAGGTCCACGTGGTAGATGGTGGGCTTGAACGGATGGCGCTGCACGTCACGCAGGATGGCCTTCTGCGACTGGCCGTCCAGCTTGACCGTCAGGATGTGCGAATAAAACGCGTCTTCCTTCAGGTTGTGCACCATCGCGTTGTGATCCAGCGTGATCGGCACCGCGGGATCGTCGCCGCCATACAGGATGGCGGGCAGCTTGCCGGCGCGACGCAGGCGGCGGCTCGCACTCGAACCCTGTTCGTCACGCTTCTCGGCTTCAAGGGTAAAGCTCATGCTCATGATGACGTTCTCCAGAATGAACGCGCCCCACCCGCGACCAGGTGAGGCGTAAAGCGGGAGGCCCTTCCTCCCGGATTCGGGGCAGCCGGCGATCGCCGGCGACGCAGACCGGGTTCCGCCGGCCCGGGCTCAGTCCACGAACAGCGAGCTCACGGACTCCTCGCGATTGATGCGGCGGATGGTCTCCGCGAGCATCTCTGCGACCGAGAGCTGCCGGATTTTCGGACAGGCCTGCGCGTTGGGCTGGAGGGCCAGGGTGTCGGTCACCACCAGCTCGTCCAGCGCCGAACCGTTTATGTTATCAATCGCCGCGCCGGAAAGCACGGGGTGGGTGGCATAGGCGCTGACCGAGGAGGCGCCATGCTCCTTCAGCGCCTTCGCTGCCTGACACAGGGTACCGGCCGTATCCACCAGGTCGTCGATGATGATGCAGGACTTGCCGCGCACGTCCCCGATGATGTGCATCACTTCGGATTCGTTGGCGCGCGGGCGGCGCTTGTCGATGATCGCCAGGTCGGCGTCATCCATCCGTTTGGCGATCGCTCGGGCGCGCACGACGCCGCCGACGTCGGGCGACACGACCGTCAGATCACCGGAGACGTGACGCCAGACATCGCCCAGCAGCACCGGCGAGGCATAGATGTTGTCCACCGGGACGTTGAAGAAGCCCTGCACCTGATCGGCGTGCACGTCGATCGTCAGCACGCGGTCCGCGCCTACCGCCTCGATCATGTTGGCCACGACCTTGGCCGAGATCGGCACCCGCGCCGAGCGCACCCGGCGGTCCTGCCGGGCATAGCCGAAATACGGGATCACCGTGGTAATGCGGCCAGCCGAAGCGCGGCGCAGGGCATCCACCATGATCACGAGCTCCATGAGGTTCTCGTTGGTGGGCTGCCCGGTGGGCTGGATCAGGAAGACGTCGCGTCCGCGCACGTTTTCCAGGATCTCGACCTGGACCTCGCCGTCACTGAACCGGCCGACGGTCACCTTCCCCATCGGCAGGCCGAGGTGCTCGGCAACGCCCTGTGCCAGCCGCGGGTTGGCGTTCCCCGCGAAGATCATCATGCGACTCTTGTCGACCACGACTTGTCCCGGTCTGGGTGGTGCGGAACCGCGCCCGGATGGCGCGGTCTCCAGTAAGGAACCCCGGCCGGGGCCGGGGTTCGGAAATATGGCTGGGCCGGCAGGATTACGGCGCTGCGCGCCGCCCTCCGGGCCGCCGCCTTCGGCGGCGTTCTCTCGCGGCTGCGCCGCTCGAGTCGAACCTTTCACGGTTCTCATCCTGCCGCCCGGTTGTCAGGTGCCCCTCGCCTGCGGCGCGGGGCGATTGTATGGCTGGGCCGGCAGGATTCGAACCTGCGCATGACGGGATCAAAACCCGTTGCCTTACCGCTTGGCTACGGCCCAGTAGAATGGCCGCCCGACTCGGGCAACCACGCCCGCAGGGGCGACTCGTTGCGCAGCCGGGTGACCCGGCTGCTCCAGGGCAGCGGCTGTTCCTCGCGTGCCCTCTCGGCTTCGGCGCGGTCGCGAAACAGCCCGAACACGCAACCGCCGGTTCCGCTCAGGCGGGCCCGGTCGGTCTGCGAGCCCAGCCAGTCCAGCGCCCGGGCGATGTCCGGATGGCGCGTCCGGACCACCGGTTCGAAGACGTTTCCAAATGGCGCGCCGTCGACCGCGTGCGAGATTCTCTCGGTGGGACAGTCGCGTGTCAATTCTCCTGACCCGAACATGGTTCCGGTGGCGACCGGGACACCGGGGTCGATCAGCAGCGCCCAGGGGCAGTCGGGCCGCACCGGGACCAGGGTTTCGCCCACGCCTTCGGCCCATGCGGCGCGGCCGCGCACGAAGACCGGCACGTCCGCGCCGAGACGCAGGCCGAGGTCGGCCAGCGTCGATTCGTCCAGGCCAAGCTCGAACAGATGATTCAGCGCAACCAGGGTGGTGGCAGCGTCGGAACTGCCTCCGCCCACCCCGCCACCGACCGGGAGGCGCTTGTCGAGGTGGATCGTCACCCCTTCGTGTCGCCCGGCGGCCGCAAAGACCATGCGGGCGGCGCGCACGCACAGGTTTTCGGCCCCGTCCACGGCATCCGCGGAGGCCATCGCCACCTCCCCGCCGGGGCGCGGCTCGAAGCGCAGCCGGTCCTCCAGATCGAGGAACTGGAACACGGTCTGCAGCTCGTGGTAGCCGTCCGCGCGCCGACCGGTGATGTGCAGGAAGCGGTTGATCTTCGCGGGCGCGGGGAAGACCTGCGCAAAGGGCTTGTCCATCAGGCGGATCCGTCTCCCATCTGCCACTGGCGGATCACGGCACGCAGCGTGAGCGCATCGCGCTGCAGCTCCATGCGCACCGGCATGGACTCGCCGTCGAATTCCTCGTACTCGCCGTATTCGATCTCCCAGCCGGCCTGACGGATGCGGATCGGACGCCCTTCGGCGTCCACCTCGTGCTCGAACGGACGGGCGGGATCCGGCAGGCCGCGTACCCAGTAGATCATCCCCGACACCGGAATCGCATCGCCGGTGAGACGCTGCGCGAGGGCGTCCGGATCGCGTGCGCTGTGATGTTCGCCATCACGGGTCACCAGCCGCGCCGGCTGTCCCTCGGCGAGGGTCAATCGGCCGCCACCCCGCCCCATCGGACCGGACAGATCGAGGATATGCGTACCCTCCTGCACCCGCCAGTTGAGCTGTGCGGACCAGTATTCACGCTCGGTATCCAGCCCCAGGCGGGCCACCAGGCGCCAGGTTTCGATGGCGGCGAGCCGCTCGCTGCGCTCCTCGAAGGCCCTTTGCGCGGCGTCGCCCCGGTCCACCTCCGGCAGGGCCGCACACCCGGCGAGCAGCATCACGGTCATCAGCGCGAGTGCCGCGCGCACACCTGGCCCCCTCATTCGGGTCATTCGAGCAGCTCGCGCCGGACCCGCTGCAGCCGCTCGTGCCCGGGTTCGCGCTCCAGCGCCTTATCGAGCAGCTCGCGCGCCTGTTCGCGCTCGCCCTGCTCCCACAACACGACGGCAAGGTTACTGGCGATCTCGCCGTCCTCCATCATGCTCCAGGCCCGCCGCAACTGTTCCTCGGCCTCGTCCAGCCGCCCGAGCTTGTAGAGCACCCAGCCGTAGCTGTCGACCACGGCTGCGTCATCGGGACGCTGCTCGAGGGCCTGCGTGATCAGCTCGTAGGCCTCCTCGTAGCGGTCGGTCCGGTCGGCCAGGGTGTACCCCAGCGCGTTCATCGCCGTGGCACTGTCCGGGTCGTTGTCAAGGATTGCGCGAAAGTCCTGCAGCGCCGCGTCCACCCGGTCCAGGCGCTCGTGGATCAGCCCGCGCAGATACAGCAGGTCGCTCTCCTCGGGGAAGGCATCCAGTGCCGCATCGGCGCGTTCCAGCGCACGTTCGTAGGCCTCTTCCTCGCGCAGGGTGTTGACCTCCACGACCCAGGCCTCGCGTGCCACGTCGGCGTCGTCGTGCGTCTGCAGTTCGTCGAACGCAGCGCGCGCCGCCCCGGCACCGTTTTCGCGCAGGGTCAGGGCCGCGAGGCGCAGCCGCGCATCCGCGCGAAACTCGCCCTCGCCGACCCGCTCGAAGAACGTCCGGGCCCGGACCGCATCCCCTTCCAGCTCGTGCAGACGACCCAGATAATAGGCCACCTCGTTCTCGCGCACGCCGCGGGCCTCCAGGGCCTCCAGCTGCTCGCGCGCGGCCTCGTGCCAGCCGCTCTCGAGGCTCAGCAGGGCCAGCGTCAGGCGGGCCTCGTAATCGTCGGGGGCCAGCTCGGCCAGCCGCGCGATCTCCTCCGGGCCCCGGTCGTCGTCGGCATGGTCGGTGAGTGCATGGGCATAGCCGATGCGGGCGTCGCGACTGTCCGGGTGAGCGGCGACGGCCTCGCGCATCAGGGCCAGGGCCTCGTCCCCGCGTTCGTCGCGTTCCAGCGCCTGCACCCGCAACAGGTACAGACTGATGGCGTCGGGATGCAGCTCGAGACCCCGCTCGGTGGCCTGCAGGGCCGCCCCGGTCGCGTCGAACCGCAGGGCGAGTTCGGCATACACCCGCCAGGTGTCGCGATCCCCGGCTCGCCGCGTGGCGAGGCGGTCCAGGGTCTCCAGCGCGTAGTCCCGGTTGTCGGCCTGCACCATCAACGAGACCAGCGATGAATAGGGACTGGCGCCTTCCCCCGCGCGCCGCTGCATCAGTTCATCCAGCTGCTGCGCGGCGGCCTCGACCTGCCCGGCGTCGATGCGCAGCAGCGCAACGATCTGCACCGCCTCCATGTGTTCGGGCGACAGGGCCAGCCAGCGCTCCCCGGAACGCAGGGCCTGCTCACGATCGCGCGCGAACAGGGCGATACGGGTGGCCCGTTCGGCGATTTCCGGGTCGTGGCTCAGCGCCGCCGCCGCACCGTAGAAGGCCGCCGCATCGGCGGTCTGCCCGGAACGCACGGCGATCTCGCCGGCAAGCACGCTGAACATCAGCGCCGCCTCGGGATCCTCCTGCAATCCGCTCTCGGGCAGGGTCACGATCTCCGGGGCGTCGGTTTCCAGCGGCTCGCCGGCACCGAGCGAATGGTGCGCACAACCGCTGACAAGGAGGGCAACGGCCGCGGCCAGCAGGGTTCGGGTCATAGAGGCATTCCATGCATGTCAGCTTTCAGTGAGACGGCACCGGGCCGCGCCAGGTTCCTTCGGGCCCGGCATCCGGATTCCTGCGCACTGTACCGAACCCTTTCACCGCGTACACTACTGACCCGCAGGGGACGTTTTGCGGCACAATACGCAGGTTATGCTCTTCGCACTCGGAATCAATCACAAGACAGCACCGGTCGAGATCCGCGAACGGCTGTCGGTCAGCCAGCACGAACTGGACGATGCGCTGCATTCGCTGCGCTCCGGCGTGCGGCTGCCGGAGAGTGCGATCCTCTCCACCTGCAACCGCACCGAGGTCTATTTCCGCGAGAGCGGGGAGGACAGCGAACATCGCGTGGTGGACTGGCTGGGTGGCTACCACGGCATCGACCGCTCCGAACTGAGGCCCTATCTCTACCTGCACCACGACGGCTCGGCCGTGCGCCACACCCTGCGGGTCGCCAGCGGTCTGGATTCGATGGTGCTGGGCGAACCGCAGATCCTGGGGCAGATGAAGACCGCCTACCAGTACGCCCACGACGCCGGCACCCTCGGGCTGTCGCTGGAGCGGCTGTTCCAGCACGCCTTCGCCACCGCCAAGGACGTACGCACCGAGACCGCGATCGGCCAGAGCGCGGTCTCGGTGGCCTTCGCCGCGGTATCGCTGGGCCGGCAGATTTTCGGCGACCTCAAGCCGCTGACCGCCATGGTAGTGGGCGCGGGCGAGACCATCGAACTGGCCCTGCAGCACCTGCGGGGCCTCGGCATCGGCCGGGTGATCGTGGCCAACCGGACCGAGGAACGCGCGCGCAGCGTGGCCGAACGCTTCGACGGCGAGCCCATCGGCCTGGACCATCTGGGCGAACGCCTGCCGGAGGCCGACATCGTGATCTCCTCCACCGCCGCGCCGGTACCCATCCTCGGCAAGGGGGCGGTGGAACGCGCGCTGCGCAAGCGCCGCCGCAAGCCGATGTTCATGGTCGACATCGCGGTCCCGCGCGACATCGAACCCGAGGTCGGGCAACTTGAGGACATCTATTTATACACGGTCGACGACCTCCAGGAGGTGATCGACGACAACATGGCCTCGCGTCAGGCCGCCGCGGAACAGGCCGAGGAGATCATCAACCAGCGCGCCGGGGAGTTCATGCGCTGGCTGCGGGCGCGCGACTCCATCGACAGCATCCGCCAGCTGCGCGAGCGCGCGGAGACGGTCAAGGACGAGACCGTGGAGCGTGCCCTGGCAATGATCCGCGCCGGTCGGTCGCCCGACGAGGTCCTGCCCTGGCTGGCCCACACCCTGACCAACAAGCTGATGCACCATCCCTGCAAGAGCCTCAACACCGCGGCCCACGAGGGCGACGCCCGCCTGCTGGAAGCCGCGCATCAGCTGTTTCAGCTGCCCGAACGCGAGGATGACCCCGGACATGATCGCGGGCGTGATCACGGGCCTGAGCACGGTCATGCCCCGGGGCATGGCCACGGCGCGGAACCCGACGACACCAGGGACGACGCGTGAAGGATTCCTTTCGCGCCAAACTGGAGGGCCTGGCCGAACGGCACGCCGAGATCGCCGGCCTGCTCGCCACGCCGGATGCCGCCGAGGACCCCGAGCAGCTGCGCCGGCTGTCGCAGGAATACAGCCAGCTGGAACCGGTGGCCGAGGCGTGGAAGGCATGGAACGAAAACCGCGCCGCGCTGGACGAGGCGCGCGCGATGCTCGAGGACGACGACCCCGAACTGCGCGCGATGGCCGAGGGCGAGATCGAGACCCTCAATGCGCGCAACGAGGAACTGGAGGCCGAACTCTACCGCCACCTGATCCCGAAGGACCCGCACGACGACGCCAACGTCTTCCTCGAGATCCGCGCCGGCACCGGCGGGGACGAAGCCGCACTGTTCGCCGGCGACCTCCTGCGCATGTACAGCCGCTACGCGGAACAGCGCCACTGGCAGCTGGAGATCCTGTCGGCCAGCGAGGGCGAACACGGCGGCTACCGCGAGGTGATCGCCCGACTCGCCGGCCAGGGGGCCTATTCGCGGCTCAAATTCGAATCCGGCGCACACCGCGTGCAGCGCGTACCCGAGACCGAGTCCCAGGGCCGCATCCACACCTCGGCGGCGACGGTCGCGATCCTCCCGGAACTGGAGGAGGTCGAGATGCCGGAGATCAACCCGGCCGACCTGCGCGTGGACACCTTCCGCTCCTCCGGTGCCGGCGGCCAGCACGTGAACAAGACCGACTCCGCCGTGCGCCTGACCCACCTGCCCACCGGCATCGTGGTCGAATGCCAGGAAGAACGCTCCCAGCACAAGAACCGCGCCCGCGCGATGAACTTCCTCGCCGCGCGGCTGTACGAGGACGAACGCGCCGCGCAGGCCGAGGCCCAGAGTGCCGAGCGCAAGGGTCTGGTGGGCAGCGGCGACCGCTCGGAACGCATCCGCACCTACAACTTCCCCCAGGGGCGGGTCACCGACCACCGCATCAACCTGACGCTGTACAAGCTGGAACAGGTGATGGCCGGCGACCTCGACCCGGTGATCGACCCGCTGATCCACGAGTACCAGGCGGAACAGCTCGCCTCCCTCGCCGACGCCTGATGGACCACCCGGTCACGCTGGACGCCCTGCTGGCCAGCCTGCGCAACCGGCTGCAGGAGGCCGACGTGGAGGCCGCCGGCCTGGAGGCACGCCTGCTGCTCGGCATGGCCACCGGCCTGAGCACCGCGCAGCTCGTCGCGCGCGGCGGCGATGCCCCCGACCCCGCGCAGGCAGCCGCGGCCGAGGCGTTGTGCCGGCGCCGCCTGCGGGGCGAACCGATCGCCCACATCCTCGGCCGGCGCGGCTTCTGGACCCTGGATCTGGGGGTCTCCCCGGCCTGCCTGATCCCGCGCCCCGAGACCGAGGTGCTGGTCGAGGCCGCGCTGGGGGTCATCGACGCGGCGCCGGAAGAACACCCCCGGGTGCTGGACGCGGGCACCGGCTCCGGGGCCATCATCCTTGCGCTCAAGGCCGAACGGCCCGGGGTCGACGGCTTCGCCAGCGACACCAGCCTCGACGCCCTGGCCCGTGCCCGCGCCAACGCCGGCGAACTGAACCTGGACATTCGCTTCTTCTCCGGGGCCTGGCTGCATCCGCTGGCGCCCGCGGCACGCTTCGACCTGATCGTCTCCAATCCGCCGTACATCGCCGCGGACGACCCGCATCTGCAACGCGGCGACCTGCGCTTCGAGCCACGGGATGCGCTGGTCGCGGCGCAAACGGGACTGGCGGACCTGCATGAACTGATCGCCACCGCACCCGATCACCTGACGGACGACGGCTGGCTGCTGCTGGAACACGGATTCGACCAGGACGCGGCGGTACGGGCACGACTGGAGACCGGGCCGTGGACGGACATCACGACCTGGCCGGACACCGCCGGTCATCCCCGCGTGACCGGGGCGCGCCTGCGGGCCCGGCGCTGACTGACAGACATGCCGAAGCCCCCGGCGCATGCACCGGGGGCCCTGCGTGCCATGCTCCGGACCGGCGCGCGGCCCGACTGCACATCACGGACGCGGCAGCGGCAGTGGCAGCTTGAGGTGGATACTGCCGGAGGAACGCCGGTCACGACGATCCCGCCACCCGGAACGCTTTGAACGACCATAGTAGTGGTGATGGTGTTCAGCCCCCCGCGAGGAGCGGTGGCCCGGCCCACGCCCGCGCGAATGGCCGCGGCGTGACTGCTTGTGCCCGCGCGCGCCCGGATGCCCGCGCTTGTACTTGTGGCCACGACTCCCGGGATGCCCGCGCTTGTGCTTGTAACCGCGTTTGCCCGAGCGCCGATCATGGCGGACCTCCTGCAGGCCCTCGACCGAGAACTGCAGCGTGGCCCCGCCGGCTGCCCCCTTGACCGGCGTCGCGGCCTGGGCCGGTGCCGCGACCACAAAGGCGAGCAGTGCGGCGGGGACGACCACGGCGGTCAGACGCTGCAGGATGGATTTCTGTTCGGGGTTCATGGGACGCCTCCTTCCCTTTCTCTTCTGGCCGAATTGCCGGGAACCAGACTAGCCCTTCCGACTGAACGCCCCTTGAACCGCCTGGCGCATTGCGTGAAGCCCGCCGCAGTTCCGGCACGCTGCCCGCGCGGCCATGTGACGGAGTTACAATCCACCCATGAATGACGACGAACTCCTGCGCTACGCGCGCCAGATCATGCTGCCGGCCATCGGGATCGAGGGGCAGGAACGCCTGCATCGGGCACATGCCGTGGTGATGGGCGTGGGCGGGCTGGGTTCGCCGGTGGCGGCCTATCTGGCCGCGGCCGGGGTCGGCCGGCTGACCCTGGTGGACCCGGATCACGTCGAGGCGAGCAACCTGCAGCGCCAGATCCTGCACGGCGAGGCCGACCTGGGCGCGGACAAGGTCGCCTCCGGTGCGCGGCGCATCGCGGCGCTGAACAGCGCCTGCCGGGTGGAGACCCGCGCCGAACGGCTGGACGCCGACGCGATGCGCGCGCTCTTCGCCGGGGCCGACGTGGTGCTGGACGGCACCGACCATTTCGCCGCGCGTGGCGCGATCAACCGCGCGGCGGTCGCCACCGGCACGCCGCTGGTCTCCGGCGCGGTGATCCGCTTCGAGGGCCAGCTCACCACCTTCGATTTCCGCGACCCGCGGACCGGCTGCTACCACTGCCTGTACGGCGACGAAGGCGCGGACGAGGACACCTGCGCGACCAGCGGGGTGCTGGCGAGCCTGCCGGGGGTGGTCGGGAGCCTGCAGGCGACCGAGGCCCTCAAGCTGCTGGCCGGCCTGCCGACCCTGGCGGGGCGCCTGCTGCTGATCGACGGTCTGCACATGCAGTTCCGCGAGATCGGCCTGCAGCGCGACCCGGCCTGCCCGGTCTGCGGGGATCCCCCGTAGGAGGCCAGCCCCCTGGCCGATTACGGCGCCAGGCCCGATCGGCCGGAGGGCTGGCCTCCTGCGGGGCACGGGGCGCCCCCTGTTCGCAGGGGGTCGACCGACCGGCCGATCCGCCCCCTATTGCGAGGTATCGGGCCCCGGCGGCTGCGCGTTGCCCGGACGGCACAGAGCCTCGGCATCCACCGCATCGAACACGTACTGCGCGTTGCAGAACTCGCAGGTGACCTCGATGCGGCCCTGCTCGGCCAGGATCGAGCGGATCTCGTCCACCCCGAGGCTCTGCAGGGTGGTGGCCACGCGCTCGCGCGAGCAGTGGCAGTGGAATTCCACCGTGGAGCCGTCGAACAGGCGCACGCGCTCCTCGGCGAACAGCCGGCCCAGCAGCGAGCCGGCGTCCAGCTGCAGCAGCTCGGCCGCCGTGGTGGTCGCGGCCAGGGTGGTCGCGCGGTTCCAGTCCTCGCTGTCGCGTGACAGCGGCTGCCCGCTGTCATCCGGCAGCCCCTGCAGCAGCATGCCCGCGGCGCGCTGGCCATCGGCGGCCAGCCAGACCCGCGTGGGGAGCTGCTCGGACTGCTCGAAATACCCGTCCAGGGCCGCGGCCAGGGTCTGCCCGCGCAGCTCCACCACACCCTGATAGCGCTCGCCGCCGTCCCCGGGGTCCAGGGTCATCATCACCCGCGCGTCCTCGCCCAGGATCGCCTCCAGTGTGCCGTCTTCCGCCGGGGTCTCGTGATAACGGGCCACCCCGCGCAGATGCCCTTGCCCGTCCGCCTGCGCCACCAGCATGTGCAGCGGACCGGAACCCGTGACCTGGAGGATCAGGGAGCCCTTGAACTTGAGCGTGGCGGCGACCAGGGTGACCGCGGCGCAGGCCTGCCCCAGCAGGTCGCGCACCACCGGCGGGTAGGGGTGGCGCTCCAGCACCGCCTGCCATGCCTGGTCGAGGTGCACCCATTCGCCGCGCACCCCGGTGTTTTCCAGCATGAAGCGGTGCAGGGTATCGGCTTCGCGCGCGGATGCCGCGCCCATGCCCGCATCACTCATGCCTGATCCAGGCGTTCCTTCAGCCGCTCGTTGACCTGGGCCGGATTGGCCTTGCCCTGGGTGGCCTTCATCACCTGGCCGACGAAGAACCCGAACAGCTTGTCCTTGCCGCCCTTGTACTGCTCGAGCTGCTTCGGGTTGTTCGCGATCACCTCGTCGATGATGGTGTCGATCGCGCCGGTGTCGGTGATCTGCTTCAGCCCCTTGGCCTCGATCACGCTGTCGGCATCGCCCTCGCCGTTCCACATCGCCTCGAACACTTCCTTGGCGATCTTGCCGGAGATGGTCTCGTCCTGGATGCGCGCCAGCAGTCCGGCCAGCGCCCCGGCATCCACCGGGGCCTCGGCGAGCTCCACCTCGGAGCGGTTGAGCGCGGCGGAGAACTCGCCCATCACCCAGTTGGCGGCCAGTTTGGGCGCATTGCAGCCCCGCACCACCGCCTCGTAGAAATCCCCCGTCTCGCGGGTCGCGGTGAGCACCCCGGCATCGTATTCCGGCAGTTCGTACTCGCGCACGAAACGCTCGCGCTTGGCATCGGGCAGCTCCGGCAGGCGGCCGCGGATCTCCTCGATGAAGTCCTGATCGACCTCCACCGGCAGCAGATCCGGATCGGGGAAGTAGCGGTAGTCGTTGGCCTCTTCCTTGGTACGCATCGAACGCGTCTCGTCGCGGTCCGGATCGTACAGGCGGGTCTCCTGCACCACGCGGCCGCCACCCTCGATCACGTCGATCTGGCGTTCGATCTCGAAGTTGATCGCACGCTCGACAAAGCGGAAGGAGTTGAGGTTCTTCAGCTCCGCGCGGGTACCGAACTCCGCCTGCCCCTTCGGCCGGATGGAGACGTTCGCGTCGCAGCGGAAGCTGCCCTCCTGCATGTTGCCGTCACAGATGTCGAGGTAGCGCACCAGCGAGTGCAGCTTCTTCATGTAGGCGACCGCCTCCTTCGCCGAACGCAGGTCCGGCTCGGAGACGATCTCCACCAGCGGGGTGCCGGCGCGGTTGAGATCGATGCCGGTCATCGCCTCGAAACCTTCGTGCAGACTCTTGCCGGCGTCTTCCTCGAGGTGCGCACGGGTCACGCCGATGCGCTTGGTCGAGCCGTCCTCCAGCTCGATGTCCAGATGCCCGCTGGCTACGATCGGCAGCTCGAACTGCGAGATCTGGTAGCCCTTGGGCAGGTCCGGGTAAAAGTAATTCTTGCGCGCGAACACCGAGCGGCCGGCCACCTCGGCGTCCAGCGCCAGCCCCAGCATCACCGCACGCTCGACCACCCCGCGGTTGAGCACCGGCAGCACGCCGGGCATGCCCAGGTCCACCGGGCAGGCCTGACGGTTGGGCTCGGCGCCGTAGGCGGTGGGCGCCCCGGAAAAGATCTTGGAGACGGTATTGAGCTGGGCGTGGATCTCCAGCCCGATGACGGTTTCCCATTCCATGCTGCGACCCCTCAGGCAAAGGCCGACGGCACGCGGGCGTGCCAGTCGGTCTCCTGCTGAAACTGGTGTGCGACGCCGATCATGCGCGCCTCGTCGAAGTAGTTGCCGATCAGCTGCAGCCCGACCGGCAGCCCCTGCACCTCGCCCGCCGGCAGCGACATCGCCGGCAGCCCCGCCAGGTTGGCGGCGATGGTGTAGATATCCGAGAGGTACATCTTGACCGGGTCGGCGCTCTTGGCCCCCAGTTCGAACGGCAGTTCCGGCGTGGTCGGGCCCAGCAGCAGGTCGACGTCGGCGAACACCCGGCGGAAGTCGTCGGCGATCACCCGGCGGACCTTCTGCGCCTTGAGATAGTAGGCGTCGTAGTAGCCGGCGGACAGCACATGGGTGCCCACCATGATGCGCCGTTTGACCTCGGCGCCGAAGCCCTCGCCGCGCGAACGGGTGTACAGGTCCAGCAGATCCTGCGGATCCTCGCAGCGATAGCCGTAGCGCACGCCGTCGAACCGCGAAAGGTTGGACGAGGCCTCGGCCGGGGCCACCACGTAATAGGCCGGCACCGACAGGTGGCTGTTGGGCAGGCTGACCTCGCGGATCTCGGCGCCGCGCTCGCGCAGCACCCGGATCGCCTCGTCCAGCGCGGCGCGGATGCCGTCATCCAGGCCTTCGCCGAAGAACTCCTGCGGCAGGCCGATGCGCAGCCCGGTGAGGTCGGCGTCCAGCGCCGCGGTGAAATCCTCGGCCGGGCGTTCGAGACTGGTCGAGTCGCGCTCGTCGAACCCGGCCATTGCGTTGAGCATGTGCCCGCAGTCCTCGGCCGAGGCCGCCATCGGCCCGCCCTGGTCCAGGCTGGAGGCGAAGGCGATCATGCCGTAGCGCGAGACCCGACCGTAGGTCGGCTTGAGGCCGGTGATCCCACAGAACGCGGCCGGCTGGCGGATGGAGCCACCGGTGTCGGTGCCGGTGGCGCCGGGCGCCAGACGTGCGCCCACCGCGGCCGCGGAACCGCCGGAGGAGCCGCCCGGGACCCGCGCGGTGTCCCAGGGGTTGCGCACCGGACCGTAGAAGCTGGTCTCGTTGGACGAACCCATCGCGAACTCGTCCATGTTGGTCTTGCCCAGCATCACCGCGCCGGCGGCGTGCATGCGCTCGACCACCGTGGCGTCGTAGGGCGAGACAAACGGGTCGAGCATGCGCGAGCCACAGGCGGTGCGCACGCCGCGGGTGCAGAAGATGTCCTTCTGCGCCACCGGCACGCCCAGCAGCGAGGCCTCCTCGCCTTTCGCCAGACGCGCATCGGCGGCATCCGCCTGCTCCAGCGCGGAATCGGCGGTTACGGTGACGAAGCTGTTGAGATCCGCATCCAGACGCTCGATGCGGTCCAGGTACAGGCGGGTGAGCTCGCGCGAGCTGATCTCTCGGGCGCGCAGCTTGCGTACCCAGTCGGAGAGGGTTTCCTGGGTCATGGACTCGGGACTCTTTCCTTCAAGCGTGGCTGAAAGCGGCGCACAGGGCGCGCCGCAGGCGATTCGGCGGATGACGCGTCATTCAATGACGCGCGGCACCAGATAGAGACCCCCTTCCACCGCCGGGGCAATGGCCTGGTAGTCGTCGCGCCGGTCGGGCTCGGTCACCGCGTCCGGGCGCATGCGCTGGGCCGCGTCCATCGGATGGGCCATCGGCTCCACCCCCTCGATGTCGGCACCGCCGAGCTGCTCGACGAAGTCGAAGATGTCACTCAGCCCGCCGGCAAACTCGCGGGCCTGGTCGTCATCCATCGCCAGACGCGAAAGCTCGGCGATGCGCTGGACGTGTTCGGTGTCTACGGACATGGCTTGCGGACCCTCGCTGCGGGCGATAACGGAATACTCAGGGATACGCTGAGACGGAGCGCAAACTTACCACAACCCCGACCTTGCCCAAACCCGGGGCGGTTGCTAGAGTCCGTGGCTTTCCCGCCGACCATGCAAGCAGGTTCGTACCCCATGCTCAAACGCCTCCTGGGGCTGTTCTCCAACGACATCTCCATCGACCTCGGCACGGCCAATACGCTGATCTACATGCGCGGCCAGGGCATCGTGCTCAACGAACCCTCCGTCGTGGCCATTCGTCAGGACCGGGGCCCCGGAGGACCGCGTTCCATCGAGGCCGTCGGCATCGAGGCCAAGAAGATGCTCGGGCGCACACCGGAGCACGTGGTGACCATCCGGCCGATGAAGGACGGCGTGATCGCCGACTTCACCACCACCGAAAAGATGCTGCAGTACTTCATCAAGAAGGTGCACGAGCGGCGGATCTTCCGGCCCAGCCCGCGCGTGCTGGTCTGCGTGCCCTGCGGCGCCACCCAGGTGGAACGCCGCGCGATCCGCGAATCCGCCTTCGGCGCCGGGGCGCGCAAGGTCTACCTGCTGCAGGAACCTGTGGCCGCGGCCATCGGCGCCGGCATCCCGCTGGACGAGGCGGTCGGCTCGATGGTGCTGGATATCGGCGGCGGGACCTCCGAGGTCGCCGTGCTGTCGATGAACGGGATCGTCTACTCCGAGTCCGTGCGCATCGGCGGCGACACCTTCGACGAGGCCATCATGGCCTACGTGCGCCGCAACTACGGCGTACTGATCGGCGAGGCCACCGCGGAGCGCATCAAGCATGCGGTCGGCTCGGCCTACCCCGGCAAGGAGCTGCTGGAGATCGAGGTCAAGGGGCGCAACCTGTCCGAGGGCGTGCCGCGCTCGTTCACCCTGAACTCCAACGAGATCCTCGAGGCCCTGCAGGATCCGCTGTACGGGATCGTGTCGGCGGTGCGCACGGCACTGGAACAGACCCCGCCGGAGCTGGGTTCCGATGTCGCCGAGCGCGGCATCGTGCTGACCGGTGGCGGGGCGATGCTGCAGCAGATCGACCGTCTGCTGATGGAGGAAACCGGCATCCCGGTGGTCGTGGCCGATGATCCCCTCACCTGCGTTGCCCGCGGAGGCGGCCGGGTCCTGGAAATGCTCGACGAGAAACGGGTCGACTTCCTTTCCATGGAGTAAACTCCGGGCCCGGGCGCGTCCCCGGGAGTCGCCCCGCGTTCCGGAGGTTCGGTTATAAGCAAGCCCCTGTTCAGACTGGGCATCTCGCCCACGCTTCGCCTGCTCGTCGTGGTCCTGGTGGGGGTCGCGCTGATGGTGCTCGACCACCGCCTGAACGAACTGCAGACGGTGCGCAGCGTACTCGCCACCGTGGCCTACCCGATCCAGGTCGCGGTGGATGCGCCCATCCGCGCGGGCTCGCGGGTCCTGGAATCGTTCTCCAGCCGCGAGGACCTGGTAGTGGAGAACCGCATCCTGCGTCGCGAAAACAGCGAGCTGCGCGCCCGCCAGCTCCGCTTCGAGGCACTGCAGGCGGAGAACGACCGTCTGCGCGCCCTGCTCAACACCGCCCGCCAGGCCGACGAGGAAGTCCAGGTCGCGCAGATCCTCGCAGTGGACCTGGACCCGTTCCGCCAACAGATCGTGCTCGACAAGGGACAGCGCGATGCGGTGTATGCCGGACAACCGGTGATCGACGCCGACGGCGTTGTCGGTCAGATCCTCTCCGCCGAATACTCCAGCGCCACGGCCCTGCTGATCTCGGATCCCGGACATGCACTGCCGGTAGTCAGCGCCCGCACCGGCCTGCGCGGCATCGTCGTCGGCACCGGCAACCCCCAGCGCCTGCACATGCGCCACGTCCCGCCGCAGGAGGACATCGTCGAGGGCGACCTGCTGCTGACCTCGGGGCTGGGCGGGCGCTTCCCCGCAGACTACCCGGTCGCGCGGGTCACCTCGGTGGAACGCCCGCCGGGCGAGCCGTTCCTGGCCATCGAGGCGGAACCCCTGGCCGCGCTGGACCGCTCGCGCGAAGTCCTGCTGCTGTGGATGGAGGACCATGAACGCGACGCGATCCCGACTCCGCTGCCCACCGAAGACGAAACCGAAACCGGCCCGGCATCATGAGCGGCGGCGCGGGCATCCCCTGGCCGGTGCCGCTGAGCCTGCTGGCGGCGCTGGCGCTGGCCATCGTGCCGATGCCCGAGGGCCTCGCGCTGCTACGTCCGGAATGGGTGGCACTGGTCCTGATCTACTGGGCCATGGCCTTTCCCCAGCGCATCGGGGTGTTCACCGCGTTCGTGTCCGGACTGCTGCTGGATGTCCTGCTGGGACAACTGCTCGGCCAGAACGCCGTGGCCATGGCGCTGGTGGCCTATCTGACCATCCAGCTGCATTCACGCCTGCGGGTTTATCCTGTATGGCAGCAGATGATCGTGGTAATCGGCCTGATCGCCCTGTACAAACTGGTGGCGCTGTGGCCGCAGGGCCTGACCGGCCTGCCGCCGGGCACCCCGTGGTACTGGGCCCCCGTGCTCAGCAGCGCGCTGGTGTGGCCCCTGATCTTCGTGCTGCTGCGCGACGTGCGCAAACGCTGGCTGCTGCATCTCACCTGAACCGGCACGCGGGCCGTCGCACTCGGCCGCCGGCCTGCGGCATACTCCCCGAGCCATACAATCCCCATTCGACCGGAGGCCCCATGGATCCGAACAAGCAGCCCGAGATCGAGGCCGCGGTTTTCCGCCGCCTGCTTCAGCATCTGGACGAGCGCAAGGACGTCCAGAACATCGATCTGATGAACCTCGCCGGTTTCTGCCGCAACTGCCTGTCCAAATGGTATGTCGCGGCCGCCGAGGAACGCGGCGAGTCCGTCGACTACGAGGCCGCCCGCGAGATCGTCTACGGCATGCCCTACGCCGAATGGAAGGAGCGGTATCAGAAACCGGCCAGCACCGAGCAGCTGGAGGCATTCGAAAAGAACCGTCCCGACGAAGACCATGCATGATCACGGCCTGATCGACACCCCGGACGGCCTGCAGGCATTCCTTCAGGCCGTCCGGGGTGCCCCCTGGATCGCCCTGGACACCGAGTTCCTGCGCGAGAAGACCTATTACCCGAAGCTCTGCCTGATCCAGGCGGCCACCCCCGAGCACATCGCCAGCTTCGACCCGCTGGCACTGGACGTGAAGGGTCTGGCGCCGATGCTGCATGACCGGTCGGTCACCAAGGTCTTTCACTCCGCCTGGCAGGACATGGAAATCCTGCTGCGCGAGACCGGCGACGTACCCGCACCGGTATTCGACACCCAGATTGCCGCGGCGATGCTCGGCCACGGCGATCAGATCGGTTATGCCAATCTGGTCCGCGCGGTGCTGGATCACGAACTGGACAAGAGCCAGACCCGCACCGACTGGTCACGCCGTCCGCTGGATTCGGAGCAGCTGGCATATGCCGCCGACGATGTGCGCTATCTCGCGGCCCTGTACCAGCAGATGCACGCGGAACTGGAGAGCAGCGGGCGCCTGGAATGGCTGCAGCCGGAGATGGACGCCCTCGCCGACCCCGAGGCCTACCGCGCGGATCCCGAGGCGGCCTGGCGCCGGGTCTCCGGACACAAGCGCCTGAAACCACGAGAACTCTCCATACTCCAGGCTGTGGCCGCATGGCGCGAACGCACGGCGCAGAGCAGCGACCGGCCGCGCAAGTGGGTCCTGAGCGATGACCTGCTGCTGGAGATCGCCCGCCGGGCACCCGCAGGGAGAGCACAACTGCGCGGGCTGCGCGGTTTCCCCTCGGGCATGAATGACGACCGGGTGCAGGGCCTGCTGGAGGCGATTCGGGCAGGACGCGAACGTCCGCAGTCGGAATGGCCGGCATTGCCGAAGCAGAAGCCGCTGTCCGAGGCCGACGAGGTGCTCGCCGACATGGCCATGGCCCTGCTGCGCGAACTCGCCCGCCGACAGGAGATCACGCCCGCGGCCATCGCCCAGCGCAAGGATGTTGTGGAACTAGTGCGCGGACGCGCGCAGGACAGTCGCCTCGGCAGCGGCTGGCGCCATCACGTGGCGGGCGCCGAGATTCAGCGCTGGCTGAACGGCGAAACCGCGTTGTCACGCGACCCCGCAAACGGACTCGAGCTGAAATCCACGGCCGGATGAGGCCGTCGGCTTTCTCCCGCGGGACGGGAGGGGGAGGGGCGGACCGCCCGCTCCCGCGCGCCCCTTTCTCAGGCGGCCTTGTAAACGCCGCGACGCGGCGACGTCAGACGACCCTGACGCTTGAGGTAGGCCAGCGTCTGGCTGATGTTACGGGTATCAAGCCCGGCCTTCTCGGCCTCGGCCTTGATGTCCTTCACGCTCATTTCGGGCTGAGAGGCCACGATGTCGCACAGTTTCTGGCTGATGGAACCACCGCCACCGCGACGCCCGCCGCGTGCGGACGAGGCCTTCCGCCGGCCCCCGACGCGCCCGCCCAGTTCCTCGATCTGGCGGTCGAGTTCGCGCAGTTCGGCCTTGTGCCGGGCGACCATTTCGCGGCGCTTTTCCTTCAGCGCCTCGCGTTTTTCCTTGCGCTCGGCTTCCTTGCGTTCCTCTTCCTCGCGCTCGCGTTCCCGTGCCAGGGCATAAAGTTCCTCGGCCGACAGTTCGGAAGCCTTCTTGTCATCCACAGCCATTACTCACTCCAATATTCGTTTCGATGTCTGCAGAATCCGCCTCAATGCGAATTCCGGAAGATAACGACGCATAAAATATTGCGGTCGCGCCATCTTTTGACAAATATGCCACGAATCCCCGAAAGAAACCAAAATTCTGCATGAATCTCGACACCGAATCGCGGGATCGCATCCGTCGGCGTACGCGTTCCTTTTACATCGAGGCCACCGGTCAGCCCGCGACCGCCACGCCGGAGATACGCTTTGATCTGCGCGGCCGCGCCGCAGGGCAATTCCGAGTGCACCGGGGTCAGGAGGCCATCCGTTTCAACCCCGAGGCCTTTGTTCACGACTGGGATGCGCATTTCCCGGAAACCATTGCACACGAAGTGGCCCATGCCGCGGTTTACGCCCTTTATCGCGGACGCCGGGTACGCCCCCACGGCGCGGAATGGCAGGCCATCATGCACCACCTCGGCGCCACGCCCCGGGTGCGTCATGCCACACCGCTCACACCCGCACGCCGCCAGCGCACCTATGCTTATGTCTGCGACTGCAGGCACCATGCGCTGAGCCCGCAGCGCCACGCCCTGATTCGCAACAAGGGTTACCGCTACCAGTGCCGGCAATGCGGGGGCTGGCTGCGCCCGAACGAATGACGCACCGCCGCGCCCCGGAGGCGCCCGGGGAGGTCTGTTATCATGCCTGCCCGGCTTCGCAGCCAATCCCGCAGCCGGCGTTCCGACCAGGACCCCGCAATCGCATGAAGAGAAAAGCACTCGACGCCACCCACCCCAGCGCCGGCGAATCCTGGAATCTGTTCCGCCGGATCTTCCAGTTCATCAAGCCGTACTGGCGCATGGGCATCGTGGCGATCATCTCAATGATCCTGGCCGCCGCTGGCCAGGCCGCCTTCGCCTGGATCATCCAGCCGCTGGTGGATGGCACGTTCATCCAGCAGGATCCGGATGCCCGCATCTGGGTGCCGCTGGGTCTGGTGGGCATCTTTTTCTTCTATGCATTCACCACCTTCGCCGCACAATACACGGTGGCCTGGGTCGGCCGTAAAGTGGTCAAGGACATCCGCCAGGCCGTATTCGATCAGTACCTGCGGCTGCCGGCAGGGTTCTTTGACCGGCATTCCTCCGGCACCCTGCTGGCCAAGCTTACCTATAACGTCAATCAGATCAGTGCGGCCGCTTCCAAGGCCATCCTGATCCTGGTCAAGGACAGCTTCACCATCCTTTTCCTGTTGATGTACATGACCTGGCTCAGCGGCTGGCTGATGCTGATCGTGTTCGGACTGGCACCCGCGGTAGCCCTGGTCATTACCGCAGCCAACAAGCGTTTTCGCAAGTTCAGCCGGCGTATGCAGCGTTCGGTGGGGGATTATGCCCAGGTCGCGGAAGACAGCATTCGCGGGCATTCGGAGGTCAAGATCTTCGGCGCCGAAGACTATGAATCCAGCCGCTTCCGCAAGATCAACGAGCGCCACCACCGACAGTTCATGCGCTACAAGACGGTGGAGGCCGCCAGTCAGCCCCTGTCGCAGTTCGGTGCGGTCATCGCGCTGGCCATCATCGTTTATCTGGCCACCATGGACATGGTGATGGAGACGATCACCCCCGGCGGCATGATTTCCTTCATTGCGGCCATGCTTCTGCTGCTGCCCCCGCTCAAACGGGTGGTCAAGGTCAACTCGGAGATCCAGAAAGCGCTGGCAGCCGGCGAGAGCGTCTTCGAGGTGCTGGACACCTCCCCGGAACCGGACCACGGTGAACGCCGCCTGGAACGGGCCGAGGGACATCTCGAGGTCGACCATGTCTGGTTCCGCTATCCGCAGACCGAGGACTGGGTGCTGCGCGACATCTCGCTGGAGATCCGGCCGGGGCAGACCGTGGCCCTGGTCGGACGGTCCGGCAGCGGCAAGAGCACCCTGGCCAGTCTGATTCCACGCTTCTACGAACCCGAACACGGGGAAGTGCGCCTGGACGGCCATCCGGTGCGGGAATATCCACTGCGCGACCTGCGCGGGCAGATGGCGCTGGTCAGCCAGCAGGTGGTGCTGTTCAACGACACCGTGGCCAACAACATCGGCTACGGCCTGGCGCGCGAACCATCCGCCGAAGAGCTGCACGAGGCTGCGCGCGCGGCCAACGCCCTGGAGTTCATCGACGACCTGCCCGACGGCTTCGACACCGTGGTGGGCGAGAACGGCGTGATGCTCTCCGGCGGGCAGCGGCAACGGCTGGCAATCGCCCGCGCCCTGCTCAAGGACGCACCCATCCTGATCCTCGACGAGGCCACCTCGGCACTCGACTCGGAGTCCGAGCAGAAGATCCAGGACGCCCTGGAACAGCTGATGCGCGGACGCACCACGCTGGTGATCGCGCATCGCCTGTCCACGGTGGAGGACGCCGACCGCATCCTGGTGCTGGACGACGGCCGGGTGGTGGAATCCGGTACGCACAACGAGCTGATGGAGGCCGGCGGACATTACGCCGGGCTGCAGAAGGGTCCGTTCGGCGAGGAAGAACAGGCCAGCCCCGAAGAGTGATCCTCCGGCGCTGACCGGGCTGGCTGCGATTCAAACGGATGCAGTCGGAGAGCAAGTCATGCGGCGATTCCGGGGAGTCACCCGGACCCTGCCGATTCGCGTGCGAGCACGCTCCCACAGGCGGGGTGATGCGAACAGACAGGTGGGAGCGTGCTCGCACGCGAACAGGGCCGGTCGACGCCCTCGATCCAGCCATAACCGATCGGCAGGTTCTGTGCCAGGAAGCCAGGCGGCACCCGCGCGGAATCAGCCTGCCGCCACCGTCTCCTCCAGCACACCCAGGACCCGCGCCACGGCACCGCGCCCGGAGGCCACCACATCCTGGCCGGCTACGGCCATGCGCCGCCCTCGTTCCGGGTCGCCGAACAGTCCGACCAGAGCCGCGCCCAGCGCGTCGCCATCGGCGACTTCGATGCGGGCATCCACGGCATCCAGGGCGCGGGCGACAGCGGCGAAATTCGACACGTCCGGGCCGGTGAGCACCGGTCGCCCCAGGGCCGCCGGCTCCAGCAGGTTCTGTCCGCCCAGCGGCACCAGACTGCCACCGACGAAGGCCACGTCGGCCGCCGCGAGATAGAGCCCCATCTCGCCGAGAGTATCCCCCAGCAGTACGTCGGCCTCGCGGTCCGCGCGCCCGGGGGCGTCCGCCTGCAGCGAGCGTCGCGCCACCGACAGGCCCGCGTCCGCGGCCGCCCGCGCCACGGTATCGAAACGCTGCGGGTGGCGCGGTACCCAGATCAGCCGTGCGTCCGGATGGTGCCTGCGCAAGGCGGCATGAGCCGCCAGCACGGCCTCGTCCTCGCCCTCGCGGGTACTGACCGCCGCCCACACCGGCACCTCCGCGGAACACAGGGCGGCACGCAGTGCCGCGCCCCCCTCGGCGCCCGCAGGCGGATCGCGATCGAACTTCAGGTTGCCGCCGATCTCCACCCGCCCGGGCGGCGCGCCCAGTGCCCGGAACCGCCCGGCGGCCGTGGAATCCTGCGCAAGGATTCGCATGGGCACGCCCAGTACCTCGCCGATCAGCGGCTGCTGGCGCTGATAGCGCCGGAACGCACGATCCGAGAGCCGGCCGCTGGCCAGCACCAGGGGCACCCCGGCGCGCTCGCAGGCCGCGAACAGATGCGGCCACAGCTCGGTCTCCACGATCACCCCGGCACGCGGTCGGGCCGCGACCACGAAGCGCCGGACGGCACCGGGGAGATCCAGCGGCAGAAAACGATGGTGGACGTCCTCGATGCCCGCCGCCGTGATCCGCGCCGCGCCCTCGGGCGTGGTGGTGGTCACCAGCACGGGCACCTGGGGGAATCGCTCGCGCAGCCCCCGTATCAGCGGCAGGGCGGCCTCCACCTCGCCCACCGAGGCGGCATGCACCCACCACGCCCCCGACGGCGGGGTGGCACCCCGGCCGAACCATTCCAGGCGTCGCGCCGCCGGTACGTTATTGCGCGCGGCACGCCGCCACAGGACCGCGCCCATGACCAGCGCCAGCAGGCGCGACAGGACCGCGTAGCCGGCGCGCCGCATCAGGAGCGTTCCGTCTCCAGAAGCGCCGCCGCCTCCTGCAGGGAACGGATCCGGCGTGCCTGCGGATCCGCCTGCAGCGCAGCCGCCTGTT
Source organism: Thioalkalivibrio sp. ALR17-21 (assembly GCF_000420185.1). Lineage (NCBI taxonomy): Bacteria > Pseudomonadati > Pseudomonadota > Gammaproteobacteria > Chromatiales > Ectothiorhodospiraceae > Thioalkalivibrio > Thioalkalivibrio sp. ALR17-21. The sequence continues at coordinate 104,170 of NZ_ATUL01000001.1, forward strand.
CCGCATCCGGGGGCTCCGGAGCGAACAGCAGCCGCGTGCCCACACCGGCACGGCGCGCGGCCTCCAGGTCGGAGGGGCGATCTCCCACCAGTACCGAATGCGCCAGATCCACGTCCAGCGCGTCCCGCGCCCGCAACAGCATGCCCGGGGCGGGTTTGCGGTCCGGACAGTCGCGCCGCCAGGGCTCCAGCGCATCGCGCGGATGGTGCGGGCAATGATAGACCGCATCCAGACGTCCGCCGCGTTCGGCAAAACGGGCCCGCATCCACTGCGTCAGCCGCTCGAAGTCGTCCTCGCCGTAGTACCCGCGGCCGATTCCGGACTGGTTGGTGACCACCACTACGGGGTAGCCGGCTGCACCGGCCCGGGCCACCAGCTCGAAGATCCCGGGCATGAAATCGAAGTCTTCGGGTCGGTACACATAGGCATGATCCACATTGATCACGCCGTCACGGTCGAGGAACAGCGCCGGCCGGCTCACGGGGCCGCATCGCCCTGCGCGCGGGCGACCAGGGCATCTTCCACCACGGCGCACAACAGGTGCCCGATGAGCCCGTGCACCTCCTGCACCCGCGCGGTCGCGGCGTCCGGCACCGCCAGCAGGTGGTCCACCGCGGGGCCGGCGGGCAGCCCCCGCGCGCCGGTCAGCGCGACCGTAGTCAGGCCCTGGCGCCCGGCGGTTTCCAGCGCGCGCAGCACATTGGGCGACTCGCCCGAGGTGGTGAAGCCGACCAGTACATCGCCGGGACGCCCCAGCGCCTCGACCTGCCGCGCGAACACATGCTCGTAACCGAAGTCGTTGGCGATGGCCGTCAGCACCGAGGTGTCGGTGGTCAGCGCAACCGCCGCCGCGCCCGGCCGCACCACGCGGTAACGGCACACGATCTCGGCCGCGATGTGCTGGGCATCCGCCGCACTGCCGCCGTTGCCCGCGAGCAGGATCTGGCCGCCGGCATCCAGGCTGGCCAGCCAGCGCCGCGCGACGGCCTCCACCTCCCCGAGGAATTCCGCATCCTCGGCCAGTTGTCCGAACAGCCGGCTGGCGGCCTGCAACTCTGCTGCGATCCCTTCCTGCACGCGTTCCTCACTTTCGGGGGGCGACCCCGGAGACGGCCACCGGCGACGCCCCGTCCCGGCGGTCCCGAATGTACAATGCGCAACATTATCTACTCGACACCCGACTTCGACCAACGATGACATCGCAACGCCGCGAACAAGCCTGGCATCCGGCCAACTGGGGACAGGCCCTGGCCACCGCCCTGCTGTGGCTGCTCGCCCGCCTGCCCTGGCGCTGGGCGATCCGCCTGGGCACCGGGCTGGGCCACCTGCTCTACTACCTGGCGCGGGACCGGCGCTACGTGGTGCGCCGCAACCTCGAGCTGTGTTTCCCGGACCTCGCCCCGGAAGAACGCGAACGCTGGGTGCGCGCGAACTTCGGCTACACCGGTCGCGGGGTGGCCGAGGTGGCACTGGGCTGGTTCGGCGGACCGGCGGTGGATCGCGTGCCGTGCCGCTTCCACGGGATGGAGCACCTGAAGGCGGCGCACGAGGCCGGTGACCCGGTGATCCTGCTGTCCGGGCATTTCTCCTGCATCGAGATGGCCGGTCGGCTGTTCGGCGCACAGGTACCGATGGCCGCGATCTACAAGCCCATGGACAAGAAACCGGTGCTGGAACGTGCCCTGCGTTACGGCCGCGAACGCAAGCTGGAACGCGTGATCTCCAAGGACGACATCCGCGGGATCCTGCGCAAGCTGAAAAAGGGCGGGACCATCTGGTACGCCGGCGACCAGAACATGCGGCGCACCGAGCAGGTGTTCGCGCCGTTTTTCGGCATGCAGGCCTCCACGACCACCGGCCTGTCGCGGCTGGCACACATGGGCCGGGCGCGGGTGCTGCCGATGTTCTATTACGTAAACGACGCCGGCGACGGCTACGAGTTCGTGGTGGGGCCGCCGCTGGAGGACTACCCGAGCGAGGATCGCGCCCGCGACGCCGCCCGCATGAACGCGGTGCTGGAAGACGCGGTCCGGCACGCGCCGCAGCAGTATTTCTGGGCCCATCGGCGGTTCAAGACCCAGCCCGAGGACGCACCCGACCCGTATCCCGGCCTGCGCACCAAGCATATCGGGCGCATGCCCTGGCAGAATAACAAGAAAAAGAAGGCCCTGAAGAAAAAGCGCAAGAAGGCCGCCCGCGAACAGGGCCCGGACGATGCCTCCTGAGTATTCGGCCGACCGCCCGCTGATCAATGCCCCGCCGGACGAGCTGTGCCTGCTACGGCTGTCGGCCCTGGGTGACTGCACCCACGTCGTCCCGGTGGTGCGCAGCCTGCAGGCCGCCTGGCCGCAGACCCGCATCACCTGGATCATCGGGCGGCTGGAACACCGGCTGCTGGAAGGACTGCCCGGGGTCGAATTCGTGGTCGTGGACAAGAACCGCGGCCGCCGCGCCTACGGCGACCTGCGCCGCGCCCTGCGCGGACGCCGCTTTGACGTCCTGCTGCAGATGCAGGTCTCGCTGCGCGCCAGCCTGCTGGGCCTGCAGGTCCCCGCGCGCCAGCGCCTGGGCTTCGACCGCCAGCGCGCGCGCGACTTCCAGTGGCTGTTCACCCGCCACCGCATCGCCCATCGCCCGCGCGAACACGTACTCGACGGCTTCTTCGGCTTCGCCGAGGCGCTCGGGGTGCGCGAACGCCTTCTGCGCTGGGACATTCCGGTGCCGGATGCAGCCCGGACCTGGGCCGCCGGCTACCTGCCCGCGGACCGCCCCTGGCTCGCCATCAACCCGTGCTCCAGCGCGCGCTTTCGCAACTTCCGCAACTGGGCCCCGGAACGCTACGCGGCGGTCGCCGACCACGCCGCCGAGCGCCATGGCATGGACATCGTGCTGACCGGCGGCCCCACCGACCTGGAACGCGAATACGGCGAGGCCATCGCCGCGCAATGCCGGCACCCCGTCACCAACCTGGTCGGCCGGACCGACCTCAAGCAGCTGCTGGCCGTGCTCGAACGCGCTCGGGTGCTGGTCTCGCCCGACTCCGGCCCCGCCCACATGGCCAACGCCACGGGCACCCCGGTGATCGGCCTGTACGCCGGCTCGAACCCCGACCGCACCGGCCCCTATTGCAGCCGGCAATGGGTGGTCAACCAGTACCCCGAGGCCTGCCGGGCCGCGTTCGGCAAGCCGCCCGAAGACCTGCGCTGGGGCCGGCGCGTGCGCGAACCGAACGTGATGGAGCGCATCACGGTGGCCGAGGTCACCGAGCGCCTGGATGCACTGAGGCAGGCGACATCTTTCGATGCGTAATCGCGCCAAACACCCCGTCGCCCTGTTCTTCGCGACCTCCGGACACAGCGGGGTGGATCGCGTGGTGGCCAACCTGGTCCGGGAATTCGCGGACGTGGACCGGCCATTCGACCTGGTGACGATCCGCGGACACGGACCGTATATCGACGAGCTGCCGGAAAACGTCCGCCATGTCCCGCTGCGGGCTGCCCACCGCAACACCGTGCTGCCCGCGCTGATCGCATATCTCCTGCGCCACCGCCCCCGCGCCCTGTACACCGCCAGCCACCGGCTCAATCGTGCGGCGCTGCTCGCGCGCGCACTGGCCCGACCGCGCATGCCGGTCGCGATCCGCATGGGCATGTCGGTCGCCGCCACGCTGGAGGCCCTGCCCCGGCGCCGGGCCCGGCGCCTGCAGCGCTCCATGCAACGCTGGTATCCCCGTGCGGATGCCGTGATCGCCCCGTCGGCCGGTGTCGGCGAGGACCTGCGGCGACTCGCCGGCGTGGTTCAACCGCATCTGCACGTCATCCCCAACCCGATCGTGACCCCGGACCTGCTGCAGCAGGCCAGCGAGGACCCCGATCACCCATGGCTGGGGGAAAACCGCGACCCGGCGGTCCCCGTCATCCTGGGCACCGGCTCCCTGGAGCCGCGCAAGGATTTCGCCACCCTGCTGCGCGCCTTCGCGCACCTCCGCCAACAACGCCCGGCCCGTCTGATCATCCTCGGCGAAGGCCGCGAACGCCCGGCCCTGGAAGGACTGGCACGCGAACTCGGCATCATGGACGACCTGTGCCTGCCCGGCTTTCAGGACAACCCCTACGCCTGGATGGCCCGCGCCGATGCCTTCGCCCTGACCTCGCGACGCGAGGGCTCCGGCGCAGTGCTGGTGGAGGCCCTCGCCTGCGGCACCCCGGCCGTTACTACCGACTGCCCCACCGGCCCGGCCGACATCCTCGACCATGGCCAACACGGCCCGGTCGTGCCCATGGGCGACGACGCGGCCCTCGCCGATGCGCTGCAGCAGCTGCTGGACAGCCCCCCCTTGGCGGACACCCTGCGACAGGCCACCGCCCCGTTCGATGCGGCGCGCTCCGCCCGCGCGTATCTGGCCGCACTCGAACTCGCTCACCCGCCGGCATCCTCCGACCACTGATTGGTCGCGTTGTCGCGCCTGTGATCTAATCCACCCAGCCAGTCGCCCGACAAGGCCCTTCATCGTGATCATCTCGCACCGCAATCGCTTCATCTTCATCAAGACACGCAAGACCGCCGGCTCCAGCCTGGAAGTCGGGCTTTCGCGCGCCTGCGGGCCCGAGGACATCATCACCCCTTTGAGCGCCAATCGCGGCGAGGAAGAGCTGCGCCGGGCCGAAGGCGGTCAGGGCCCCACTAATTGCCACAAGCGCCCCCTCGAACACCGAGGATGGAAGGAATGGCGACGGCTGCTCTTCCGGGGACGGCGCACCGAGTACCCACAGCATGCTCGCGCGCCACAGATCCGTTCCTTTATCGGACCCGGAATCTGGCACTCCTATTTCCGCTTCACCATCGAGCGCAACCCCTGGGACCGGGCCCTGTCGCGCTACTGGTGGCAGAAACACCGCTGGGAAGAGAAGGGGCGCGATAACTTCCCGAGCCTGAGCGAATACCTCGCCTGGCTGGAGGAACACAAGCCGCACTGGCTCAGCAACTGGGATCACTACACCATCGATGACGAGATCGCCGTGGACCGGGTTCTGCGCTACGAAAAACTGAATGACGAACTTACGGAACTGCAGCAGGAACTGGGCCTCGGCACCGACATCCGGCTGCCCGAGCAGCGGGCCAAGAGCGGCTTTCGCCAGGGGCGGCAAGACTACCGCGAGATCCTGAGTGATGCCGACCGAGCGGTCATTGACCGCGTCTGCCGGCGCGAGATCGCCGCCTTCGGCTACCGTTTCGAGGACGGCTGAACATGGCGGCCATTTCCCGCAATCGCGGCCCGCTGCGCCGCGGCATCCAGCATATCCGGCGTCGCTGGCGGCGCCGGCGTGCGGACGTCCACCTGATCTCCTACCCCAAATGCGGGAGGACCTGGCTGGTCGTGCTCCTCAGCAAGTCCCTCGAGTTGCATTACGGCATCCGTCTGCGCAAGCCGCTGCGCCTGCGGGGCTATGCCCGCCCCTGGCGCGACATCCCCTACATCCTGCAGCACCACGACGGCGGTCCGGAGTTTCTGCTCCCGGAGGAGCTGGAGCAGGACAAGAGTGACTATGCGGGGCGCAAGGTCGTCTTTATGGTCCGCGACCCCCGGGATGTCCTTGTTTCGTCCTATTTCCAGAAGACCCGCCGCAACGCGAACTACCAGGGCCGAATGGAAGACTATGTCAGGGAGCGGCGCGGCGGGATCGAGACATTGGTCGATTTCTACAACATCTGGGCGCGCAACCGTGACGTGCCGGGCGATTTCCTGCTGCTGCGCTATGAAGACCTGCACGCCGACACCGCTGGCCAGCTCCGGCGGGTGCTCGAATTCATCGGCATGCAGGACGTATCCACGGAAACACTCCGGGCCGCGGTAGACTTCGGCCGCTTCGACAACATGCGCCAGCTGGAATCCCGCAACGCGATGGGGAGCAGTTCGCTGGCCGCCCGCGACGCCGACGACACCGAAAGCTACAAGACCCGCAAGGGCGAAGTCGGCGGCTACCGCGAATACCTCGACGGCGAGAGCCTCGAATACGTCGAGGCCATCATCAACGAGCGCCTGGACCCCTGGTACGCGGGCTACCGCTATTACAGCGCTGCATCATGACCACCCGTGCGACCCCCCCCGTCATCATCATCGGCATGCACCGCTCGGGCACCAGCCTGCTGACCCGGGTGCTGCAACAAGCCGGATTCTTCATGGGGGTCGGTGCCAGCCGCAACGAAGAGGCGGCCTTCACCAACGCGATCAACGCCTGGCTCTTCCGCGAGGCCTCCGCGACCTGGGACCGCCCGGAGTCGTTCGACTGGCTACTGGAGGACGAAACACTCAGGCCGTGGCTGCTGGACTACATGGAAGGGGTCGTGCGCGGGCCCGCCAGTCTGCGCTTCCTCGGGTTCCGCCGCGGTCTGCGCGGCGGCGGCATGCCCGGACAGAACCGGCCCTGGGGCTGGAAGGACCCGCGCAACACCTACACCCTGCCGCTGTGGCTGGAGCTCTTTCCGCAGGCCCGCGTGCTGCACATCACGCGGCACGGCGTGGATGTGGCGGCAAGCCTGCGCGCCCGCCGCCGCGGGGTGTTCGACCGGCGCGTGCGCCGCTATCGATCCCTGCGGGGCTGGTATCGCAACCACCCCGGCGCCCCGGCGCGGCGCGGCTTCGCTCCACAGGTACGGTGCCGCACGCTGGAAGGCGGCTTCTCCCTGTGGGAAAGCTACCTGCAGCGGGCCCGGGAGCATGTCCGGGCCCTGGGCCCCAATGCGATGGAGATCGCCTACGAGGACCTGCTGACGGATCCGGCGCGACTGCTGCCGCAGGCCCTGGAGTTCTGCGGCTGCCCCCCCGATGCCGAACGGGTGGCCGCAGCGGCCGCGGCTTTTCGTCCCGACCGGGCCCACGCCTGGCAGCAGGATGAAGAGCTGCGCGCCTTTGCCACCAGCGTATCCGACCGGCTGGCCCGGCTCGGTTATGCCCCGCCTGCCGACGAATCGTCGAATCCATAACCAAAATATTCGATCTCGCGGCGGTAAAGCCGCTCCACCAGCCCCTTCTCGTCCGCACCGTAATAATCCTGCCATGGCCGCGGATAATCGCGGCGCTTTTCGAACGCCAGGGCAACGTCCTTGAGCCCCACCCGGGTCATCGCCTCGCGAAAGTCGGCATCGAGGTTCTCAAAACGGCCGACAAAGTCTACCGCCACATGGTCATCAATGGTGTACATCGGCCAGTTGTCATGCTTGGTCTTGCCTGCTTCGGCCTCCCGATGGAGTTCCGCAAGATGTTCCCTGAAGGCAGGAGGGTTCGACTCGTTACGGGTGCGATAAAGGTAATCGGAAACCGCACGTTCGTAGGGATTGCGCACAAAACAGAACTTGAAATACCGATCCCATTCTCTCGGGAAGGCCGACCGAACCTCGGCCGCCGGGGGGTGCGACGATGAAGAGAGTCCGAGCCGGCGTTTCGCGCGCTTTTTGACCACCTTGTTCAGCGCGGAACGCCAGTCACGATTCTTGCGCCGCGCATCGACCAGCTCCCGCAGCCCGCCGGGCGTCATCAGCTGGCGAAGAATCCACCCCTGGCGGGGGTCCACATCCCGCAGGGCCTCGTGCAGGCTCCCGAGCATCAGGTCGCGTCCGCTCAGATGGGGCGCGAGGGCCACCTTCATGGAGCTTCCCGCTACCTTGCGGCAATGGATAAAAATGAATCGATGGCGATGGCTGACAATCACGGAGTTTCTCCTTCTCGCGGCACCAGCCCCATGACCTGCGCATACCGAAGGGCGACACGGTCGCTGCGGAAGCGGTCCAGGCCTTCGCGAATCCGCTCCTCGCCGGGCGGATTTTCCAGCGTCGCCTGCAGGGCTGCGGCCAGGGCATCCGCGTCGCCCACCGGCACGAGCGGGCCGATCCGCCCATGCTGGAGGATCTCGGCCGGGCCGGACGGACAGTCGGTGGCCACCGCCGGCGCCCCGGCCGCCAGGGCCTCGATCAGCACGTTACCCAGCCCTTCATAACGCGAAGAAAGGCAGAAGACCCCGGCCCGGGCGAAATAGGGTAGCGGGTCCGGGACATAGCCGGGAAGGTCAACGGCCTCCGCCACCCCCAGCCGCCGTGCCTGCTCCAGCAGGGCTTCACGCAGGGGCCCCTCGCCCAGGATCACCAGCCGCACCGCACGCCGTTCGTGCACCCGGGCGAAGGCCTCCAGCAGCGTGGCAAAGTCCTTCTGCGGCGTCAGGCGACCGGCGCCGACAATGACCGGCGGACCGTCGCCAGCAAACCAGGAATGATCCACCGGCGCCTTCACGCGCTCGGGGATATCCGGGGTTACGGTCGGGTTGTAGATCACCTCGATCCGTTCGGGATCCACGTCAAAATGCTCGATCAGGTCATTCCGGACGCCTTCGGAGATCGCGATGACCCGGTCGGCATGCCGGTACAGCCAGCGCGCCGAACGGCGCTTGAATCGGCGGCGCAACGTCTGGCTCGGAGTATTGGTCACCTTCACGAACACCGGCGACGGCACCCACCCCAGCATGCGCCCCAGCACAGCTACCTTGGCCGAATGGTCCTTGGCGGTCAGCACGGCCCCGGGCGGATCCTGCCGCAGCAGACGCCGCAGCTTGAACAGACTGTCGAATTTACCCCTGCTCTGAAGATCCACTACCTCCACGGCCGCCGGGAGTTCCTCCGGGTAGGGCACCTGTCCGCCGCGGGTCAGCACAAGCCGGGGCCGGATGCCCAGTTGCAGGAACTCCCGATTCAGGATCAGCATCTTGCGCTCGATCCCGCCCCAGGCCTTGAAGGGTGCAAAAATCACCAATTGCGAGTTCAATGCTGTCGCCCCCGTTAAGGAAACCAGGCCACGTGGAGGCCGGGCCTGCTGTGCTATATTTTGCCCGCCATGCACCTGCGCCGCGCTCTCGACGAAAGGTTCAACCCCCTGCTGTCCGGTCTCGACGGCCGGGTCGCGCGCCACCGCGTCAATCCGCGCATCCTGATATCGACATCAAGCCGGTTCGTCTTCTATCGCATCCCCAAGGCCGGTCATTCGACTGTCGGCAACACCCTGCTGAACCACGACCCGGGGATTTCGCAGGATCAGCGCGACGCGATCCGGGAACGGGGGGACAAGATCGGCGGCTACCGCCATCCAAGGGAGGTCGGCATCCGCGTCAGCCGCGAGGCCTGGCGCCACTACTTCCTGTTCACGTTTGTTCGCAACCCGTTTCACCGCACCCTGTCAGCCTACCTCGACAAGGTCGTCCGCGGCCGACCACCAGCCAGAAAACACCTGGGCGCCGGGCAGCACTCGTCAGCCCCGGACGAGGAGCCGCCCGGTTTTGCGGAATTCCTCGCACGCCTGGAACAGGGCGATCTCTATCGCGGCCCCCACTGGGCCCCGCAGGTGGCACTCCTGCCGCGAGAACGCCGGCGTCTCGACCATCTCGGGCACCTGGAACGGATCGATGAAGACCTTCCGCAACTGCTGCACCGTCTTTTCGACGTCCGGGACAACCCCGAGATCGCCAACTGGGATCCGCATCGAACCGATTCGACTCAAAGGCTCGCGGAATATTATGACGGGAGGTCCATCGACCGCATCCGCCGTCTGTACCGCGAGGATTTCGAGGCCTTCGGTTACAGCCTCGAGCCGGATCGTGCCTCACCGGTCTGACATTCCGGGCAGGCTTTTCAGCGCCCGGACCGCATCCTGCGCCGTTGCCCCGAAGTCGCCGGAGGCGTCAATTTCGACAACCGGGATTCCACGTTCCCGCAATGTCTCTCCGGCCCGCTCTCCAATCTCCAGCCCCTGCTCCACCATGGCGTGAAAACGCGTGACATCCGGGTTCCTGTCCCGAAGCCGGGCCTGGATCTCCGTGGCCGGGGCCTCGATGCGCACAACGGCAGCAGGCGCGGGCATCAGCCGATAGTATTCACGCGTTCGGTCCGCATCCATGCCCTGCCCTAGGCTGATCCCCCGCTGCGCCAGCCCCTCGTCGAAAACCACCGCTCCTTCGCGGGCCAGGCGATCGGTCACCCATGCCTGCGCCGTGCTGAAACCAAAACTCCTCATCCGTTCAATAGCAAGAGCCGGCGAAATCCCCGGATCCGGGCCTTCGAGCGCGCCACGCAGAAACTCCGGCCACGGCGCGGGCGCGTTACGCAATTCCCGCAGGGCATGGCGGATCATCTCTTTTTCCAGCCTGGGACGCATCCAGCGCCGGAGACCCTTGCGGGCATACAGGGCCGATTCCAGGTAACGGGTCGCGGCATTCGGCCGCTTGCGCTGATGTTCGGCCCACAGCGGAAGCCAGAGCGGGGAGTGCAGCGCCCCGACCCCGGGGACACGCTCGTCTTGCAGATAGCGCAGCACCGTGGTCTTGCCCACGCCCGGAGGGCCCATGAATTCGACTCTCTGCATGAATCATTCCCACCCGCAGTCGGCCCGCAACTTTTCGCACGCCCCGATGAATTTCTCCCGACGCTTGCGCGAGGACGCCCGGGCGAACTGCGGACGAAACGCATGGGCCATTGCCATTGCCAGCAAGGCACCCTCACGCCCCTCGGGGTCCCAGGTCTGCCCCGCGGCGGCCCAGACCTCGGCCAGTGCCGTATCAAAATGCCCTGCCAGAAAGGCACGCCGCAGAGACTGATTGACCGCGGCCGAACCACGCAACAGGGACAGGGCGTCAAAAAAGAAAGGCACCGACTGCACCCGCTCCAGATCGATCAGGGTTACCGAACCATCGGGCAGTACGAACACGTTGCCATTGTGGCAATCCGCATGACTCGCGAGCAGCGGGCATCCCAGCAACATGGGTTCCCAGCGAGACCGGTGACCTTCAACTGCCCGGGAAAGCCAGTGCGGCAGGGTCCAGCAATCGAGCTCCTGCCGGACCGGATCCAGGTCGAACCGGCCCTCCCATCGGCGGGCATGCACGCCGCACATCTGCAGCAGGTCGCGATAGGCCGATTCCCAAACCGTCTCGGGAGCCTCGCGGATCGGCGTGCCCTCCACAAAGGATTCGCTTACGCCGGCGAACCCCCGCGGAAGGTCCGCCGCCGGTTCCAGCCGCGGGCACCGATACGCCGAGGACAGCCAGCGCGCATTTTCCAGCAAGCGCTGCACACGTTCGGCATCCCGCGTGACCCGCAAGACCCGGTTGCGCGAGCGCTCCACCAACAAGGTCCAGACACCTCGAGCGATCAGGGTGTCCATACCCGGCTCCCCCCCCTCCGCCCGGACCGTCACATGGACCGGAGGAGGAACCCGCCCGCCCTCACTGGCCAACAAGGTATCCCGCAGACGCTGCTGATAGGCATCCGGTTCCCCGTCCACCCCTGCAGGCAGCCACGCCAGCGATCCCTGCAGCCGCCACTCGCCGGGCGCAAGACAGTGCTCCAGGGCCCTCAATAGTCCGACTACCCGACGCCGCTCTTTCCAGCCTCGCCAGGACATCCTCATGCGGCCTGCCCCGTTTGAAGGCGCTGAAGCCCGAAAAAGTCCAGGTAGGCAGCGGCCGCGGTTTCCGCACGGAACCGATCTACGGCCTCGTCCCGATCAAAAACCGGTCCCTCGCCCCGCAGGACTCGATCCAGTCCCTCGGCCAGCGCCTCCGGATCCTTCATCGGTACCAGGACCCCGTAGCGCCCGTCAGCCAGGATCTCCCGTGGACCGCTGGGGCAATCCGTCGAGACCACGGGAACGCCAAGCCCCAGTGCCTCCATGACCACGTTCACCAGTCCTTCCCAGCGGGACGACAGAGCAAACACATCCGCCCGGGCCATCCAGGCATACGGATTGGCGGCAAACCCGGGAAAATCGACATGCTCCTCGATGCCCAGCTCACGGGCGAGCGCCTCCAGCTGCTCCTGTTCGCGCCCCTTGCCAACGATGATCAGACGTGCCTCGCGCCGTTCCCGTAAGCGGGCGAAGGCTCGCAGCAGCGTCGGATAGTCCTTTTGCGGGACCAGACGGCCGGCCGACAGAATCACCGGCACCGCGGAATCCTCGGCAAGCCACGGGTGGTCCACCGGCTCCCCGGCCCTTTCCAGGGTGCCCGATGCAACGGACCCGCTATAGATCCGCTGTACGTCCACTCCCTTCAGCCCGACGTTTTCGACCAGGTCCCGGCGCACCCCGTCGGATACCGCAATCACCCCGTAAGAACGCGGGTACCAGCGGCGAATCTGGCGGAACTTCTGCTCCCGCCGGCGCGGTTCCGCGGCAAGCTTTTCGGATTCACCAAACGTGTTGGGAACGCTCAGGAACCGCTTCGCCCCCGTATCCGGCAGCATCCCCGCCTGAGCCAGGATCACGTTGGTGATGTGATTGACCGACAGGACAACGGCCGGGCGCCGCCGCCGCATGTACCGCCACAGCGCCACCGCTGTCGCAAGCTTCCCCCGGGTCCCCAGATGAACGCAGGCCACCGATTCCGGCATTTCATCCGGATAGAACATCTCACCGTCGCGAAAGGTCACCAGCTCCACCGACCAGCCATCCCGGGTCCAGACGTGGATCTGGTTCATCAATCGCCGGTAGGTCCCGCCCCACGGCCGAAACATCCCGAAAAGGACGATATCTGGCATGTTGTCCCCGCCCATATGTCCGGAGCCGGACTCCAGGACACGTGAATTCCGCCGCCATGATACAGCGGCCGACCGCTCAGGGCCCGCCTCCGGCTCCAGCGACACCCCCTGCGCCCCACGGGAAACACTGGCAAAATACGACCCTCTAAGCCCCCCTTGGCACATTCGGCCCATCCATGATGAACACCCAGGCCCCTGCATCCAGCCAGACCTTCCTGCCCGGGGATGCCCTCGGCCTCTGGGCCGCCGGAGCCCTCTATGCGGGTGCGTTCGTGGCCCCCCTGTCCATCTCTCTGGGACAAGGCTTCCAGCTGATCCTTCTGATCCTCGGGATCCTTTTCGTCCGCCGCAACTGGTCAGACCTGAAAGGGTCTCCTCTGATCTGGCTCCCCGTGGCTTTTGCCGTTTACGTGGTCCTGCGGACGGCATTTGCAGCCCTGTTCGAACGCCCGGATCTGGCTTCCTCACACTGGGACGAGATGACCACCTGGATGAAGACCGCGATCGTGCCCGTGATGATCTACGGCCTCGCCCTGGCTGCCACGGGAAACTGGCTCCGCCATGGTCTGGTCACGATAGCCCTGCTGCTGGCCGGTTACTGCGTTTATCTGGCAATGCACATCTCACCGGCGGACCTCGTGGCAGCCCTCCAGACCACCGACCGGTACAACATGGAACTGGGATTCCGATCCTCGGCCATCAAGCTCCCGGCCATCATTACGGCCCTCGTGATCACGACCGTGTTCGTTTTCGCCACCCTGTCGTCTGCGCCATCACGAACACGCTGGTTCCTTCTGCTCGGTGGCAGCCTGTTTTCTCTGGCGCTTCTTGCTTTCTTCATTGCCTCGATCATCGCAACCAAGAGCCGCAATGGCTGGCTCACTCTGGCGATCGCGCTAATTGCGGTACTTGCGTTGAGTGTCTGGGCATATCGCAGAGACCTTCACCGCATCCGGGGAACACTGCTGGGTGCGATCGTGGCGATGCTGCTTGCCGCTGGCACTCTGGCCACCTTCAGCTGGGACCACATCAGTGAACGCTGGGAGCAGACCGCAGACACCGTACAGCAGACGATTGCTCTGCCTTTTCACGGGAATGTCGAGGAGCTGGAGCGCGATTCCGTGGGCGTCCGGGTCGTCTACTGGGCATTTGCATGGGAACGCTTCCTCGAACGTCCCCTGGTGGGGCGGGGTGCCGCCGACCAGCGCCACCTTACGGAAGAATTCCCGATCCCCCCCCAACTTGAGGATCGCGACGATACCTTCCACAACTCCCATCTCGACATCCTGGTCCGTTTCGGTCTTGTCGGGTACGGCATGATCGCCATCTTCACGATCATCCTTGCCGTAGCCGCGTGGCGCATGTTCGGCATGGCGGGGAGCACTCGTGCGATCGGGATCTACACCCTGGCCTTCCTGCCCGCGCTGTTTTTCTGGGCCATGAATGCCCAAATCCTGCATCGATATACCATGGAGCATTTCTACGGTCCGATCCTGGCTCTGCCCCTTGCATTCGCAATCTCGAGGATCCTGACCAGGAACAAACCCGATGCACCGGGGCAATCATCATGATGCGACCTTTTTCCGGGACACCGGAACGATGGAATCCGCATCCGGATATCGGAAATTGCCGTATCCTGTCCAACCCCGAAATGCTCCAGGAGTGCAATAACGACCTGTTCGATCCCGAGGCATTGCGGGCACGAGGTCAGTGGACCGGCAGCAGCAGCGGTCGTCGTGCGACCCACTTCCTGCATCACGAGGGGCGCGACTGGGTCCTGCGCCATTACTGGCGGGGCGGACTGATGGCGCGGGTTGCCACGGATACCTACCTGTGGACCGGGCTGGAGCGCAGCCGGCCGGTGCGCGAGTGGCGGCTGCTGGCGCAACTGCACGAACTGGGGCTGCCGGTCCCGCGTCCGGGGGCCGCACGGGTCTGCCGCCACGGGCCGGTGTATCGTGGCGATCTGCTGAGCGAACGCATCCCGGACAGTCACCCGCTGGACGAATGGATCGAGGACGGAAAGGACACGCCCGAACTGTGGGATGCGGTCGGGCGCGTGATCGCCCGGTTCCACGCCCATGGCGCCTGGCATGCGGATCTCAACGCCCGCAACATCCTGATCCAGGGCAACGGGCAGGTCTGGCTGATCGACTGGGACCGGGGCCGGATCGGCTACCATCGTGCGCTTCAGGACAACCTGTCGCGTCTGCGGCGTTCGCTGCACAAATGGCCGGCGACCCGCGAACGCGGCGCCCTCGGCTGGCCGCACCTGCTTCAGGCCTACAACGAGGAACGGAAACCGGCATGACAACCCCGCGGCTGGCCGTACTCGTTTCCTACACCGGGGATGGCGGCGTCGAAAAGATGATGAACCATCTGCTGCGCGGGTTCGTGGATGCCGGCGTGCAGGTGGACCTGCTGCTGATGAAGGCCCGCGGCGGCCATGTGGAAGGCATTCCGGCAGAGGTCAATGTGATCCGGCTGGATGCGCGCACCTCTCTGCTGGCACTGCCCGCGGTCACCCGCTACCTGCGTCGCCAGCGCCCCGACGCGTTGCTGGCGGCCAAGGATCGCGCCGGCCGCGTGGCCCTGCGCGCGCGCCGGCTGGCACGGGTCCCGACGCGGATCGTTCTGCGGATGGGGATGCACCTCAGCGGCTCGCTGGCCGACAAGACCGCCCTGCAGCGATGGCTGCGTTACCGCCCCGTCCGGCGACTGTACCCTCATGCGGATGCCATCGTTGCCGTGGCGCAGCCGGTGGCCGACGACCTCTCCCGCATCGGGGGCATCCCGTCGAAGCGTTTCCGCGTGATCGCCAACCCGGTGATTTCGCCCTCTTTGAGTGCCAGAGCCGAAGAAGCGGCGGATCATCCGTGGCTGGAAGCGGCCACACGACCCGAAACACCGGTGATCCTGGCGGTGGGCCGACTGCGACCGCAAAAGGATTTCGCTACCCTCCTGCGGGCCTTCGGGCTGCTGCATGCCCGGCGACCCTGCCGGCTCATTATCCTGGGGGAAGGGCCGGAGCGGGACCGCCTGCAGGGCCTGGCGCGCAAACTGGGCATCGCCCACCATGTGGATCTGGCGGGTTTCCGAACCAATCCGTATCCGCTGATGCGCGCTGCCAGCCTGTTCGTGCTGTCATCCCGCTTCGAGGGATCGCCCAATGTCCTGGTCGAAGCCATGGCGCTCGGGACACCGGTAGTGTCGACGGACTGCCCGAGCGGTCCGCGCGACATCCTCGCCGGGGG
The DNA here is from genome assembly GCF_000420185.1 of Thioalkalivibrio sp. ALR17-21. NCBI lineage: Bacteria > Pseudomonadati > Pseudomonadota > Gammaproteobacteria > Chromatiales > Ectothiorhodospiraceae > Thioalkalivibrio > Thioalkalivibrio sp. ALR17-21. The sequence goes on from NZ_ATUL01000001.1 coordinate 119,997, forward strand.
CCGCCTCGGCCCGCTCGTCCCGGTGGGCGATGCCTCCGCGCTGGCCGAAGGGATGGCCCGCGGGCTGGAGGCACCCATCGAACCGGGACTGCTGCAACAGGCCGTCGCCAACTACACCGTCGAAACGAGCGCCCGCGCCTATCTGGAGGCGCTGGGCATCGCGCCAACGACCAAGCCGGAAGCACACACCCCATGAAACCGCCCGTCCTCGTCAACCTGCCTACCCGGGAACTCCGGCGCTACCTGTCCAAGCGCGATCCGGCGTCCAAGGCCCGGTTTTTCCTGGACGGGCTGTTCCTGCCCCGCCGCGTGCGTCGCGGGCAGTGGCACCGGCGGACCGAACCCTTCGACCAGCACCCGATCTACGCCCTGCTGGAACATCTACTGGACGAAGAACGCAGCCGCTCCGAACACATCGAGGCGCTGCATCGCTACTATCGGGCCCGTGGAAAAACCGAGGGCCAGGCCGAAGAGAAGATCGCGCGCTCACTGGACAAGTACCTCGAGCGGTACCGTGGCCTCGCCCGCAACATGGCGGAGAATGGATACGTCGCCGGCCTCGGCAAGGACGAGATCGGCGTAGCCATCGGCCCGGAGGGCGAATTCATCAAGGTGGCGAACGGCAATCATCGGCTGGCGGTCGCCCGGCTGGCCGGGGTTTCGCAGGTCGTCGGAGAGATCCAGTTCGTGCACCGCGACTGGCTGCGTCGCCAGGCCTCGCGGCGGGACGCCGACGAGGCCGTACTCCATGCCCTGCGCTCACTGAACGCGCGGCGCAACCCCGCGGATTCCTGATGCGGCCGCGGTTACAATACCGCGACCGTTCGCAGCCGAACTCCGATTTATGCTGATTTCCTATCGCAAGAATTTCCTGTTCGTGCACATCGCCAAGACGGGCGGGACCAGCATCCGGGCGGCGCTGCGGCCGTATCGCTGGGGCGGCTGGTACAGCATCCCGTTGTGGGCGGCCAGCCAGGTCAGTCAGCTGACCCGCCCCCGGCACAAACTGGGATTGAAGTTTCCCCGGCACGCGAAGGCGATCGCAGCGAAGGAGATGCTGCCGGAGCCGGTCTACCGCGAGCTGTTCAAGTGCGCGATCGTGCGCAATCCCTGGGATCTGCAGGTGAGCTCCTGGCACCACATCCGGCGGGAGAAGCCCCAAGTACTGGAGGGCATAAGCACCTTCGGCGATTTCCTGCGGCTGAAATTCGACCCCGAACGGCCGTACGACTACATGCTGGACACCTCGGCGGAGCTGCAGCACGAATACATCGTCGATCTGCAGGGGCGGGTGATCGTGGATTTCATCGGCCGCTACGAGAACCTGCACGAGGATTTCGCCACGATCTGTCAGCGCATCGGGATCCCGACGCCCGAGCTTCCGCATCTGCGCCGCGCCAGCGAACGCGACGACTATCGCAGCTACTACGACGACACCCTGGCGGAGATGGTGGCGCAGCATTACCGCCGCGACCTGGACCTGCTGGGCTACGAATTCGATGCCCCGACTTCCACAAACCGGTGACCGCCCGGAGATCCCGGGCCTCGGGACCCTCGCGCTGGAGGACTGTCTCCACGAATACCCGGGCAAGCGACGGATCTTTCGCGCCCGATTACCCGACGATCGGGCGGTGGTCGCCAAGTTCTATCTCGGGCGCATCGCCCAGTGGGCCGAATGGCGCCGTGGCACGCGCGGGGCGCGCCGGCTGGAGGCGGCCGGCGTGCCCGCGCCGGCGGTGCACCATGCCGGCTACTGCCCGCAATACCGCGCGTGGCTGCTGGTGCTGGACCTGGTCGAGGCGGATACCCCCTGGCCGCCGCCCGGCGGCGATCCCGGGCACGAGGCCCATGCCCGGCTGCTGACCACCCTGGCCGAACACCACCGCGCCGGCATCGTGCAGAACGATCTCAACTGGCTGAACTTCATCCCCCGCGACGGAAGGCTGTATGCGATCGACGGGGACCGGGTGCGCCAGCGTGGAGCCGCCCTCGGACGGCGAGCCGCCCTGCGCCACCTGCAGCGGCTGTACGCGTCCAAGACCCGCGTGCCCGAGGCGCGCATCCGCGAGGGCTTCCGGCGCTACCACGAACTGCGCGGCTGGGACGCGAGCGAGGCCGAGCTGGAACGTTTCCTTGGGGCACTGCGCCACGCCCGCGTGCGCCATGCCCGCCGGGTTGCGCACCGCGCGGCACGCGGCTGGAAGCACTACCCGCGCTTTCGCAGCGACGACCTCGGGATCATCCACGACCGGCGCAGCCTGACGCGCGAACGGGCCGGCGAGATCGCCCGCCAGCTGTACGCGACCGGCGAGCTGCCGGAGACCGTCGCCTCATCGGACACGCCCGAACTCTGCGCCCGGCGGATTGATGCACCCTGGCAGACCCTGCCCGCCCTGCTGCGCCCGGCCCTCACCCGCCGGGTCGCGCGTCGGGTCTGGAGCCATGCGCTCACCCTCCGGCGGCTGGGGTTGGCGGTGCCGCGGCCGGTGGCGGTGGTCGCCGCGGATTGCGGCATGATCTGGCTTGTCCAGGAGGCGATCCCGGACATGCACCCGCTGACGGACGGCGGCCCTCCGCCCGGTCCGGAAGTGGCCGAGACGCTGTGGGCGGGTCTGCGGGACTACGGGATCCGGTTCCGCGGGCGGGATCCGCACATGCTGGGCAGCGACGGCCGGAATCTGTGGATCCTCGATCCGCTGCCGCTGGCCTTTGCCCGGCCGAGGGCGCGCGGCTTTCTGCGTGCCGCGCAGCACGACCGGGAGTGGCTGCTGCGGGTCAGCGAGGCGCGCTGACCGGCTGCGGACGCGGGTGCGTCAGTCCAGACCCCAGCGACGCTCCTTGGCGTCGTTGGCCACGCGCCCGGGCCAGGCGATCACGTTCTGGATGCGCTGCATGTACGGCGGAATCACCTGCTTCCAGGCATCGTCCGGCCAGATCACGCTCCCCTCGGTCTTGCGGAAGACATCCGCCGAACCGATATTGTGATGCGCCATCTCCGCCCAGGAGTCGAGCTGCGGGCGCTCGAACTCCAGCCCCAGACGTTCCATCAGCTTCGGCAGCTGGTCCTCGGGGTCGTAGGCCAGCTTCTCGTAGTTCACCACGATATGCGGCTCGTTGCGCAGCAGGTGGTACAGCCGCAGCGAGCGATGGGAATAAGAGAAGGTGGGGATATAGTTCTGCTGCTTGCGCTTGCGCAGCGACTGCGCCCGCCCGCGCGGGTCGCGCAGCACGTGGATGGGCACCACTTCGATGTCCGGGGCGGCCATCAGCCGGCGCAGGCGCTGCACCGACTTGGAATTGTCGGTCACGAACGGTACGCCGCTGACCTCCGAGACCACCTCGAACAGCGTGCGGTTGTGCTCGTTGAAACGCGCCGGATCGCGCGCATGTACGTCCAGGGTCTCCAGGTTGCAGCCCAGACGCTCCTCCAGCCGGGCGTTCACCGCCGACCAGAACTCGCATGCCCGGAAGCTGGGCGCGCCGCAGGGGCAGGGATGCTTGCGCGCGTAATGCGCCAGGCGCCGGACCCCGCCCAGCGCGCGCACCTGGCTGTGCGCATCCAGCAGGATGTCCAGCAGGGTCGAGCCGCTGCGCCCCATGCCCACGAGATAGAGTACTTTCATGTGTCGGTGTTGCCTCAGTAATGGCCCTGTCGGATACGCTCCATCACCGCGCTGGTCGAACAGCCGTCGACGAAGTCCAGCACCTCGACCCGGCCACCGCCGGCGGTGACGGCATCATAACCCGCGATCTCTTCCGGCCTGTAGTCGCCGCCCTTGACCAGTACGTCGGGCAGGATCTCGCCAATCAACTCCGCCGGGGTGTCCTCGGCGAACGGCACTACCCAGTCGACCGCGGCCAGTCCGGCGAGCACGGCCATGCGGCCCTCCAGCGGGGTTACCGGTCGTCCGGCACCCTTCAGGCGCTGTACCGATGCGTCGTCGTTGACCGCCACCACCAGCCGGTCGCCGCGAGCCCGGGCCTGCTCCAGATAGGCCACGTGCCCGGCATGCAGCAGGTCGAAGCAGCCGTTGGTCATCACGATGCGCTCGCCGGCGGCCCGCGCGCGCTCCAGCGCGGCCATCAGCCCGGCGCGGGACAGCACGCCGCGATCGGCGCCCTCCGGCTCGTGCCGCGCCGCGCGCAGTTCGTACGGCGAGACCGTCGCGGTGCCCAGCTTCCCGACCACGATCCCGGCGGCGAGGTTGGCCAGATGCATCGCATCCTCCAGCGTCTCGCCGGCCGCCACCGCGGCCGCGAGGGTCGCGATCACCGTGTCGCCGGCACCGGTCACGTCGAACACCTCGCGTGCCCTGGCCGGCTGATGCACTGGCGGCCGGTCGGGACGGAACAGGGTCATGCCTTCCGCGCCGCGCGTGACCAGCAACGCCTCGATACCATGCTCGCGGAGCAGACCGGTGGCCGCGCGCTCCAGCGCCGCCGTGTCCGGACAGGGACCGGCCACGGCCTCCAGTTCCGCGAGATTGGGCGTGACCAGACTGGCGCCGCGGTAGGCGGAGAAATCGGTGCCCTTGGGGTCCACCAGCACCGGGCGGCCGGCGGCCCGCGCCGCGCGGATCAGCGGCTGCGGGTCGCGCAGCGCGCCCTTGGCGTAGTCGGACAGCACCACCACCTGGCAGTCGCTCAGCAACGGTTCGAAATCCGCCAGCAGGTCACCGGCCGTGGCGCCGGGGAAACCGTCCTCGAAATCCAGCCGGATCAGCTGCTGATGACGACTGATGACCCGCAGCTTGGTGATGGTCGCGGCCCCCGACCGGCGCCGGAAGTGGCAGCGAACACCCGCCTCCTCCAGCAATGCGGACAGATCGGACGCGGCCGTGTCGTCCCCGGTCACCCCCACCAGGTCGGGACGACCGCCCAGCGCGGCCAGGTTCAGGGCGACGTTACCGGCCCCGCCCGGACGCTGCTCGATGTCGCGCACGTGCACCACGGGCACCGGCGCCTCCGGCGAGATGCGGTCGGTCGCGCCGTGCCAGTAGCGATCCAGCATCAGATCGCCGGCGACCAGCACGCGGGCCTGATCCAGGGGGGGCAGGGTCATGGTCGTACCTGCGCCCGGGTCCGGGATCGTGCCGGGCCCGGGCGGGGGGATCAGTCGGCGGCGTCTTCGAGGATGTAGATCGTGCCGCAATAGGGACACTGGTAGCGCCCGTCCTCGGTCTCGTCGATCGGGATGAACACCCGCGGATGGGAAGCCCACAGGGCCGTGCCGGGCGTCGGGCAGTGCAGCGGGAGATCCCGCTGGGTCACGCGTACCGTCGTCTCGGCATTGGCGGTCGTGTACTGGTCCTGATGGCTGGCGGTATCGGGATTCACCATGGTTCGGGTCTCGCTCCGGGTCGGGGTCGCGCCGTTCAGACGTAGGTCAGCCAGTCCTGATGCCGCGAGTCACGGCCGTGGACCACGTCGAAATAGCGCGACTGCAGCAGTTCGGTGATGGGGCCGCGGCTGCCGGTACCGATCGGCCGGTCGTCCACCTCGCGGATCGGGGTGACCTCGGCGGCGGTCCCGGTGAAGAAGGCCTCGTCGGCGATGTAAACCTCGTCGCGGGTGATGCGTTTCTCCACCACGCGGAAGCCCTCCTCGGCCGCCAGCTCGATCACCGTGCGCCGGGTGATGCCGTCCAGGGCCGAGGTCAGATCCGGGGTATAGATCACCCCGTCGCGGATGATGAAGATGTTCTCGCCACTGCCCTCGGCGACGTAGCCCTCGGTATCCAGCAGCATGGCCTCGTCATATCCGCAGCGGGTGGCCTCCTGCAGGGCCATCATCGAGTTCATGTAATTGCCGTTGGCCTTGGCCTTGCACATGGTCACGTTCACGTGGTGCCGACTGAACGACGAGGTACGGATGCGGATGCCGTTCTCGATGCCGTCGTCGCCGAGGTAGCTGCCCCAGCTCCAGGCCGCCACCATCACGTGCACCTCGAGATTGTCGGCGCGCAGGCCCATGCCTTCGGAACCGAAGAAGGCCATCGGCCGAAGATAGGCGCTCTCGAGATTGTTCTCGGTGATCGCCGCCTGTTGTGCACGGTTCAGACGCTCGGCGGTGAACGGCAGGGTCATGCCGAGGATCTTGGCGGAGTTGAACAGGCGCCGCGTGTGATCCTCGAGACGAAAGATGGCCGGCCCGTGATCGGTGGGATAGGCCCGGACACCCTCGAACACCCCCATCCCGTAGTGCAGGGTGTGGGTCAGAACATGGGTCTTCGCATCCCGCCAGGGCACCATCTCGCCATCCAGCCAGATCACCCCGTCCCGGTCGGCCATCGACATCGCTTGCGTCCTCGGTTTCGTGTTGTTCCGTCGGGTCAGCCGCGGGAAGCAGCATCAACATCGGCATCGCCGAATACGCTCTCCCAGGCACGCGTCACCCGCGCGCGCACCGCCTCCAGCTCCGCATCCGGCTGTTCCACGCGGGCGTCGCGCCCGGCAAGGGTCAAACGGTGGATGCGGTTGCGCAGATCGCGGTAGGCATCGGCCAGTTCGCTGCTGAACCCGGCGTCGATCACGCCACTGGCGCCCAGGGCCTCCAGGGTGCGGATCTTGTCCGGGTATTCGCACACTGCCGGATACTCGTGCGCGGCAACCAGAACCCAGTATTGAACCATGAATTCGATATCGGTGATACCGCCACGGTCGCGCTTGAGGTGGAAGCCATCGCCCGGTTTCGACGCGTGCTCGGTCAACATGCGCTGGCGCATCTCCACCACCTCGCGGCGCAGGGCATCGGCATCGCGCGGACGGGTCAGAACCTCCCGGCGCAGGGCGGCGAAGTCCTCGCCGAGCAACCGATCTCCGGCCACGAAGCGCGCCCGCACCAGTGCCTGGTGTTCCCAGGTCCAGGCCGACTCGTCCTGGTAGCGACGGAACGCCTCCAGCCCGGAAACCAGCAAACCGGCCGTACCCGAGGGGCGCAGCCGCGTGTCTACTTCGTACAGCCGCCCGGAGGCGGTGAACGCCCCCAGCAGATGCACCACCCGCTGGGCGACCCGGGCAAAGAACTCGCTGTTGTCGATCACCTTCGGCCCGGCGGTGCGCGCACTGGCGCTGTCATCGCTGTCGTGCAGGAACACCACATCGAGATCCGAACCGTAGCCCAGCTCGAAGCCACCCAGCTTGCCGTAGCCGATGACCGCGAAACGCGCCGGACGGCAGGCGCTGGCATCCTCGCCGCACTGCGGCGCGCCGAAACGCTGCACCATGTGCTCCCAGGCCAGGTGCAGCACCTGTTCCAGCAGCACCTCCGCCAGCCAGGTCAGATGATCCGAGACCTTCATCAGCGGCAGGAACCCGGTAATGTCGGCCGCCGCCACGCGCAGGGTCTGCACCTGCTTGAACTGCCGCAGGCGGTCCAGCATCTGCTCGTGGTCCTGCCCCGGGAAGCGGGCCAGTTCGTCCTCCAGTTCCGCCTGCAGGCCCTCGCGGTCCGGCGGAGCGTACAGCGCGCGCGGATCCAGCAGTTCGTCCAGCAGCAGGGGATGATGGGTCAGCTGGTCGCTGATCCACGGACTCGCGCCCACCAGGCGCACCAGCTGGGACAGCGCCAGCGGGTTTTCCACCAGCAGCGACAGATACACCGAGCGCCGCGCGATGGTGCGAATCAGCTGCAGCGCCCGCGGCAGGACATCGTCGGGCGCGTCCTGCTCGGCGATGGCCCCCAGCAGCAACGGCATCAGCCGGTCGAGACGCTGACGCCCGGTGGTGCTCATCGCCCGCACCCCGGGGCTTTCGCGCAGATCATTGATGCCGGCGAAGGCCGATCCGGGATCGTTGAAGCCGAGTCCGGCCAGCGCCTCACGGGCCTCGTCCTCGTTCAGCGTGCCCATCCACAGCCGCTGGATCTGCTGTTCGCGATCGGCCTCCGGCGAGTCCTCCATGCTTTCTTCGCCGGCCCGCTGCGGGGCAACGAAGACCTGATCGAAATGGGCATGGACCCGGTGCTGTTCGCGTACCAGCGCGGCCTCGAAACTGCCCTCGTCCTCGAACCCCATGGCCAGCGCCAGGCGCGCGCGGTCATCGCCCTCGCGCGGCAGACGATGGGTCTGCTGGTCGTTGAGCATCTGCAGGCGGTTCTCCACCCGCCGCAGGAAACGATAACCGCGCTCCAGCTGTTCCACCACGTAATCGGGCAGCAGCTCGCGCTCCCCGAGCACCGCCAGCACGCCCAGCAGGTCGCGCCGCTGCAGGGCCTGATCGCGTCCCCCGCGGATCAACTGGAAGGCCTGGCCGATGAACTCGATCTCGCGGATCCCGCCCTCGCCGTGCTTGACGTCCTCGAACCGCCCCTTGCGCGCGGACTCGTCGTTGATCATCTGCTTGAGCTGGCGCAGGTTGGCCAGCGAGCCGTAATCCAGGTAACGGCGATAGATGAACGGGCGCAGCCGGCGCATCAGGCGCCCGCCGGCCTCGACGTCCCCGGCGATCACCCGCGCCTTGATCAGCGCGTAGCGTTCCCACTCCCGACCATGGGCCTGGTAGTAATCCTCCATCGCGTCGAAGTGCATCGCCAGGGGGCCGGTATCCCCGAACGGCCGCAGGCGCATGTCGACCCGGTAGCAGAAGCCGTCCGCGGTCACCTCGGACAGCACCGCGATCAGCGCCCGGCCGAGGCGCTGGAAATAGGTCGGGTTGTCCAGCGGCTTCGCGCCGTCGGTCTCACCGTTCTCCTCGAAGGCAAAGATCAGATCGATGTCGGAGGAGAAATTCAGCTCGCCGCCACCCAGCTTGCCCAGCCCCAGCACCACCAGCGACTGCGGCGATCCGTCCTCGGCGCTGCGCGGCTGGCCGTGGCGCTCGCGGTAACGCGTATCCAGCCATCCCAGCGCCGCGCCGATCAGGCCATCCGCCAGGCGGCTGAGATCGTGCATGACTTCTTCCAGGTCCGCCGCGCCGGCCAGGTCGCGCCAGCCAATCCGCAGCAGCTCGCGATGGCGCGTCTCGCGCAGCGCCCGACGCAGGCCGTCCTCGTCCTCCGCGGCGTCCACCCGGGCCTGCAGGACTGCATGAAAGTCCGCGTCGTTACAGGCGGGCATGTGCCCCCCGTCGTCCAGCGCCTCGAGCAGATACGCGGGATGGCGCCGCACCGTCTGCACCAGGTAATGGCTGAAGGCCAGCGGCCGGTGCTCGGCGGGGAGCGAGTCCGGCGGTGGCCCGCCCTGCGCGGGTTCCATTTCCTCCCACAGGCGCCGGATCTCGTCCTCCAGCGCGGCGGGCAGCGGGGCGGGGGTCTGCGGCAGTGGCTTGTCCATGGGTCTCAGATTAGGGAAACACCGATCGTTGTGCACGTCCGGGGCGGGCCGCCGCGACAAACAATCCGGATGATGGGACTTGACCACGGAAGATAATACAAATAACAATCGTTCTCGCTTTTATGGCGAATCAACTACAAAAACCAACCGTCTGAGGACCAACGGCCATGCAGACCCGCCCCCTGAACTGGATCATCGGTGCCGCCGCCACGGTGGCCGTCACTCTGCCGCTTGCTGGCTGTGGCCCCGACGCCGATAACGGCGCCGCGGGCGCCGGAGAGGTCAACCTCTATTCCGCACGCCAGGAACAGCTCATCCAGCCGTTGCTGGAAGACTTCACCGACGAGACCGGGATCGAGGTCAACCTGGTGACCGGGGGTGCCGACGCTCTGCTCCAGCGGCTGCGGCAGGAAGGCCGCAATTCGCCCGCCGACGTATTCATCACCACGGACGCCGGACGTCTGCACCAGGCTCACGCGGCCGGGGTTCTCCAGGGCATCGAGAGCGAAACCCTCGAGAACAACGTCCCCGAGCGCTACCGCGACCCGGATGGCGAGTGGTTCGGCCTGTCCATGCGCGCCCGGCCCATCATGTACCACACCGACCGGGTCGACCCGTCCGAGCTGTCGACCTACGAGGCCCTGACCGACGAGCAGTGGGAAGGCCGGATCTGCATCCGTTCTTCCGACAATGTCTACAACCAGTCGCTGGTCGCCTCCATGATCGCCAGCGAGGGCGAAGATGCCGCCCAGCAATGGGTGGAAGGCATCGTGGCCAACATGGCCCGGCGCCCGCAGGGTGGTGACCGCGACCAGATCCGCGCGGTGGCCGACGGCGTGTGCGACATCGCCATCGCCAACACCTACTACCTCGGCATGATGCTGGAAGGCGAAGGGCGTGATCGCGAAGTGGCCGAACAGATCGGGGTCTTCTGGCCCAATCAGGACGACCGCGGCACCCACGTGAACATCTCCGGCGCCGGGGTCACCGCCCACGCGCCCAACCAGGAGAACGCAGTGCGGCTGATCGAGTACCTGACATCGGAATCGGCCCAGGAGTGGTACGCCGAAGCCAACCAGGAATACCCGATCCGTGACGATGCTCCGACCAGCGACATCCTCGCCGGTTTCGGCGACTTCGTCTCCGACGACATCGAGCTGTACATCCTGGGCGAAAACAACGCCGAGGCCGTGCGCATCATGGACCGCGGCGGCTGGCGCTGATCCCGCCTGCCCCGAAGACCCCGGCAGCGCCCCGGCCACCCCGTGGTCGGGGCCTTGCATGTCCCCCCCGGAACGCGGCAGAGGCCGTACTCCCCGCGAACTGCGAGGCCACCCATGGAATTCGAAACAAGAACCTTTACTATTTGCACTCCATGACCCAAGCCACCACCAGCACCGGGGCCCGCATGCCCGCCTTTCGCCGCCCGCGGCTGCCGCTCAGCCCGTGGTCGCTGGTGGCGGTGGTCACCGCGCTGGTCCTCGCCCTGCCGGTGCTGGTGATCTTCGGACACGTGTTCATTCCCGCCGGGGAGGTCTGGGAGCACCTGCGCCAGACGGTGCTGGCCGACTATGTCACCAACTCCCTGGTGCTGCTGGTCGGGGTGGGGATCGGCGTACTGCTGATCGGCGTGCCGGTGGCCTGGCTGATCAGCATGTGCGAGTTTCCGGGCCGCTCGGTCTTCCAGTGGGCGCTGATGCTGCCGCTGGCGATGCCGGCCTACATCATCGCCTACACCTACACCGGCATGCTCGACTTTTCCGGGCCGGTGCAGGGGCTGATCCGCGAGCTGACCGGGCTGGGCTACGGCGAATACTGGTTCCCCGAGATCCGGTCGCTGGGCGGCGCAATGGTCATGCTGCTGCTGGTGCTTTACCCGTACGTTTACCTGCTCAGCCGGGCGGCCTTCCTGGAGCAGTCGGTCTGCGTGCTGGAGGTCTCGCGCACGCTGGGCGCCGGCCCCTGGGAGGGCTTTCGGCGGGTCGCCCTGCCGCTGGCCCGCCCTGCGATCATCGCCGGGCTGACCCTGGCGCTGATGGAGGTGCTGGCCGACTACGGCACTGTGGCCTATTTCGGTGTCAGCACGTTCACCACGGGCATCTTCCGCACCTGGTACGGGCTCGGCGACCCGGCCGCAGCCGCCCAGCTGGCGGCCGTGCTGCTGAGCTTCGTGTTCGTGCTGATCCTGCTGGAGCGCTGGTCGCGCGCAAAGGCCCGCTTCCACCACACCAGTCGCCGCTATTCCACGCTGCCGCGCTACCGCCTGCGCGGCTGGAAGGCCTCCGGCGCCTTCCTCGCCTGCCTGCTGCCGGTTCTGTTCGGCTTCCTGATCCCCACGGTGCAGCTGGCCATCTGGGCGTTCCAGACCACCGACCAGTGGATGAATCCGCGTTTCGCCGGACTGGTGTTCAACACCTTCTGGCTGGCCATCGCCGCCGCGATCATCGCGGTCGCGCTGGCCCTCGTGCTCGCCTACGCCCAGCGCATGGAGGGGGGGCGGATCACCCACGTGGCGGTCCGCATCGCCGGCATGGGCTACGCGGTACCGGGCACGGTGATCGCGATCGGCATCATGATCCCGTTCGCGGCCTTCGACAACGCGCTGGACAGTTTCATGCGCGACACCTTCGGCGTCAGCACCGGGCTGCTGCTGTCCGGCACGGTGTTCGCGCTGCTGTTTGCCTACGCCGTGCGCTTCCTCGCGGTGTCGCTGCAGACCGTCGAGGCCGGCCTGGGCAAGATCCAGCCGAGCATGGATGACGCCGCGCGTTCGCTCGGGCTGCACCCGGTCAAGACCCTGTGGCGGGTCCATATGCCGATCATGCGCGGCACGCTGCTGACCGCCCTGCTGCTGGTGTTCGTCGACGTCCTCAAGGAACTGCCGGCGACGCTGATCCTGCGTCCGTTCGACTTCAACACCCTGGCGGTGCGGGCCTTCGAGCTGGCCGGGGACGAGCGCCTGCGGGAGTCCTCCAGCGCGGCGCTCGCCATCGTGCTGGTCGGGCTGGTTCCGGTTATCCTCCTGTCGACGACCATCGGGCGCTCGCGCCCCGGCCAGGGCGCGCCGGCAGACGAACCTGCCGAGGACCCCGGCCGCCGGCCACGTTCGCGAGCACTGGCAGCGCCCGCCGGCGCCACCATGAATCCGTCCGCCGACGAAGCACAGGACCGCTGATGCAGGTACCCCATACACCGCTTCTGGATCTCGACCACATCGACATCGGCTACGACGGACAGCCCGTCGTCCACGACGCGTCACTGCAGCTTCCCGAAGGCCAGATCGGCTGCCTCCTCGGGCCCTCGGGCTGCGGCAAGACGACCCTGCTGCGCGCGATCGCCGGCTTCGAGCCGGTGATGCGCGGTGAGGTTCGCATGAACGGTCGAACGATGAGCGACCCCGGTTTCACCGTGCCTCCGGAAAAGCGCGGTGTGGGCATGGTGTTCCAGGATTTTGCCCTGTTCCCGCACCTGTCAGTGGGCGACAACCTGCGCTTCGGCATCCGCCACTGGAGCCGCGCGAAGCAGGACGAACGGGTGCGACAGCTCCTGCGGCTGGTCGGCCTGATCGGCTATGAACCAGGCTATCCACACGCGCTGTCGGGGGGACAGCAACAGCGCGTCGCCCTGGCCCGTGCCCTAGCACCACGCCCGGGCCTGCTGCTTCTGGACGAACCCTTTTCCAGCATGGACGTCGAGCTGCGCGGCGAACTGGCGCGCGAGGTGCGCGAGATCCTGCGCGCGGAGAACACCACGGCGATCCTGGTAACCCACGATCAGAACGAAGCGTTCGCCTTCGCCGACCGCATCGCCGTCATCCACGAGGGGCGCATCGCCCAGCTGGACAGCGCCTACAACCTCTATCACCGGCCGGCCAACCGCTTCGTCGCGGATTTCATCGGCGAAGGCACCCTGATCCCCGGCATGGTGGAACCCGGCAATCAGGTCGACACCGCCCTGGGCCACCTGCAGGGCCCGCTTTCGGAGGACCTCGCCCCCGGCACCGCGGTCGACGTGCTGGTACGCCCGGACGACATCGCCATCGACAACGAGAACGGCGAGGTCCGCACCGAGGTCCTGGACAAGGCCTTCCGCGGTGCGGATTTCCTCTACACCCTGCGCCTGCCCGACGGCCTCAGCGTGCAGTGCATGGCACCGTCGCACGACAATTTCGTGATCGGCGAGCATGTCCGCCTGCGCCTGGATTTCTCCCATCTGGTGGTATTCTCGCGGGAAAGTGGCGTCGACTGCCCCGGCGGCTGACCCCTCCCGCTGAACACCGGGGAGCGGAACCCGCGACCCGCCTTGTCACTCGGAGAAACATGGACCGAACCTGTCGGCAACATTCGGCCGTTGCCCCGTGATCGCGTGACCCGTCATCGATGATTCTCATCCCGCCATTCGTCCGGCTGCGCCGCCTCCTCCTCGCGGCCCTGCTCGGGGCCCTGCCCCTGCTTACCTCCCCGGCAGCCGGTGACGAGCGGCCCCGCCTGGTACTGGAGGGCGGCACCGCCGAACAGCGCGACAACATCGAGGCAACCCTCGACCTTGCGCGCCAGCGCTGCGAGCTGCCCGAATTCCGCGAGAGCCGGGTGCTGCGCGACGCCGAAAGCCGCGCCCGCGACGCCCTGCGCGCCATCGGCCACTACCATCCGGAGCTGGAACTGTCGCTGGAACGCGACGCGGACCCCTGCTGGACCCTGAACCTGACCTTCGACCCCGGCCCGCCCACCACGGTCGAACGGCTGGACCTGCAGGTGGACGGGGAGGGCCGCGTGGATCCCGCGTTCGAGACCATCCTGATGCAGACGCAGATCACCACCGGGGACGTGCTGCGCCACGACCGTTACGACGCCCTGCGCGCACGCTTTACCCGGGTCGCGGCCGAACGCGGCTATTTCGAGGCCGAGTTCACGCTGCGCCGACTGGAGGTCGATACCGACGAACGCACGGCCGCCATCCGCCTGCACATGGACACCGGGCCGCGCTATGAGCTCGGCGAGATCACCATCGAACAGGACATCCTGCGCGGGCGTTTCATGCAGCGTCTGCTGCCGTTCGAACCCGGGGAGCCCTATGCCTCCGCACGAATCATCGAACTGCAGCGCAATCTCAACAACAGCGGCTATTTCGAATCGGTGCGCGTGCGCCCGCTGCGTGACGAGGCCGAGGAGCGCCGGGTACCGGTGATGGTCGAACTGGAGCCGCGCAACCGCCTGGCCTTCGAGGCCGGCATCGGCTATTCCACCGACATCGGCCCGCGCACCCGCTTCGGCATGGAAAACCGCTATGCCAACCGGCGCGGACATCGCTATACCGGCGAGGTGGAGGCCTCGCCGGTACGTTCCGGCGTGGCCTTCAATTACGAGATCCCGCTGCGCGACCCGCTGCGCGAACGCCTGAACCTGTTCACCTCGTGGCGGACCGAGGACACCGGCACTCAGGAATACGACCGCTTCCAGCTGGGCACCAGCCGGGTGCTGCAACGCGATTCCGGGTGGCAGACCACGGAGATGCTGCGCTACGAATACGAGGACTTCACCGTCGGCGACCAGACCGACACCTCGAAGCTGCTGATCCCGTCGTATCGCGTGAGCCGCACCGAGGCCGACGACCCGATGACCCCGCGCCGGGGCTACCGCCTGGAGGGCACGGTCCAGGGGGCCGCGGAGGAGCTCCTCTCCACCACCAGCTTCGCCCAGGTGCGCGGCAACGCCCGCTACATCCGCGGTCTGGGACCGGGGCGCGCCCTGCTGCGCGCCGATGTCGGCTTCACCGAGGTCGATTCGGTGCGCGAACTGCCCAGTTCCCTGCGCTTCTTCGCCGGGGGCGACGGTTCCATCCGCGGCTATGGCTACCAGAAACTGGGGCCGAAGAACGACGACGGCGACATCATCGGCGGACGACACCGCCTGGTGGGCAGTGCCGAATACGAGATCCCGGTGTTCGGGGACTGGAGCGCGGCGATCTTCGTGGACGCCGGCAACGCCTTCGACGACTTCTCCGACTTCGACACGGTCTACGGCGGCGGGATCGGCGTGCGCTGGCGCTCGCCGGTGGGTCCGATCCGTCTCGATCTGGCCCACGGACCGGATTCGGACGACGACTTCCGCATTCACTTTTCCATGGGGCCGGACCTTTGAGCCGCTGGCTGCGCATCGGCGCCCGCGCGACCGGCATACTGGTCCTCCTGCTGCTCGGCGTGCTCGCCGGCCTCGCCGCCCTGCTGTCCAGCGAATCCGGGACGCGCTGGCTGGCCGAACAGGCCGAACGCCACGCCCCGGTAGAGCTGAGCATCGCGGAAGTCGAGGGTACGCTGTTCCGGGGGGTCGCCGTGCGCGGGCTCTCGCTCGAACTGCCGGAAGGACCCTCGATCGCGGTCGACGAGGCACGGGTGGCGCTGGACCCGGCGGGACTGCTCGCCTTCGATCTGCGCCTCGGCGAACTCGGTGCGCGCGGGGTGCGGGTGGATCTGCCCGAGACACCGGATGACGAGGCGGACGCACCCGGGGAACTCCCCCTGCCCCTGGAACTGCCCGACCGCATCCGGATCCCGCTGCTGGGCGTCCACCTCGACCGGGTGCATCTGACCGACTTCCGGGTCACGCGCGCCGGCGAGGAACTGTTTGCGATGACACGCATGCAGGCGCGACTGAGCGCGCGCGGCACCCGCTTCCACCTCCACCACCTGGACCTGGCCCTGCCGGAACCGGAACTCGAACTGAGCCTGCATGCCCGGCTGCGGGCCCGCGGCGACTATCCGCTGGAGGCCGGAGGCCGGTGGTTACTGCGGCTCCCCGATGCAGCCAGCGAACTGCTGGAGCGTGACGACGCCCGGGGCTCGCTGACGCTCGAGGGCGAACTGCTGCAAAGCCTGCACCTCGACCACGTGGTCGAGGCCGGCCCGCGGATGGAGACCCGCGCGACCCTCCACCGCGCCCTCGCGGATCCGATGCTGGAGCTGGAGCATGCGTGGGAAGCCTTCGAGCTGGTGCCGGATCCCGAGACCCGGCTGGCCATCGATGCCGGCCGGCTGCGTGCCAGCGCCACGCCGGACGAATGGGACCTGGATCTGACCGCCGGCGCGCGCATGGAACCCTGGCCCGCACTGGACCTGCTGCTCGCGGCGCACGGCGACCTGGAATCCGCCCGCCTGGAGACCCTGGCTCTGCGCTCCGCGGCGGGGAACCTCACTGTCAGGGGCGACGCGGGGTTCGCCGATGACCTCACCTGGGACCTCGGTCTGGACCTCGACGCGCTCGACCTCGCGGCGCTGGAAACGGCACTGGACGACATGCCGGAGCTGGATGCCGGAATCCGGCGCCTGAGCGCGAGCAGCCGGGGACGCCTGCCGCTGGCGGCTGAGAATCCGCTGGCCGCGCTGGAGGCCGCCGTCACCCTCACCGAGCTGGACGGCCATTTCGAAGACCAGCCGCTGACCGGCGAGCTGGACCTGCTGCTGGCCGAAGGCCGCGCCCGCTTCGAGCGGGGAAGCTTCGCGCTGGGCGATGCCCGCCTGAGCCTGCAGGGGCACCTGGACGGGCTGCAGGCGGCGGCCGATGATCCCGAGACCCGCTGGCCGTTCGCCCTGGACCTCGACCTCGAGGGAGTGGATGCGGCGCAGTTCCGGCCCGATGCCGATGCCCGGCTGGACCGCCTGCGGCTCGCCCTGACCGGCGCCCTGGCACCGGCCGAGGCCGATTTCGATGCCGGCCTGGCGCTGACCGCGCTGGAGGCGAGCGCACAGGGGGTCGGGGTGCGCGGCGACGGCCGCGTGGAGCTGGACGCCCAGCGCGCCCGCATCCGTGAGCTCAACCTGCGCAGCGACCCCGGAGCGCACCTGGGCCTGAGCGGCGAGGTGGGCTACGGCGCCGGCCTGGACTGGGACCTCGACCTGCGCGCGCGCGAGCTCGATCCCGGCCTGGCCGCCCCCGATTTCCCCGGGCGCCTTGCCCTGGACCTGCACACCGCGGGCCGGCTGGACCCGGAAGACGGACCGACGGTGGAGGCCCGCATCCGCCGGCTCGACGGCCATCTGCGCGAGCAGCCGGTGTCCGGGAGCGGCGAACTGCGCCTGGAAGACGAGATCCTCGACATCCGCGAGCTCGTACTCGGGCTGGGGGACAACCGGGCCCGGATCGCGGGGCGCGTGGCCGACACCCTGGACCTGGACCTCGCGCTGCAGGCACCCGGGCTGGACGCCCTGATGCCGGGACTGGGTGGCGAACTCGAGCTGGATGCCCGCCTGCATGGCGAACGCGAGGCGCCGCGGATCACCGCCCGCGGCCGCGGCGCGCAACTGCGTTACGAGGACTTCGCCCTGGAACGGCTGGAACTGGAGGCGAACACCGGGCTCGCGGAGACCGCCCCGGCCGAGATCGACCTGAACCTGCACGGGGTCGCGAGCGCGGGGCAAACCCTGATCGAACGCCTGCGGCTGAGCGCCGATGGCACCGCCGGCGAGCATCGGGCGCGGCTGGATCTGGAGGCCGCCGAATTCGGCCAGCTGGAGCTGGCCGTGGATGGCGGTCTGGACACCGAAGCGCTGCACTGGAAGGGTCGCATCCAGCAGCTCACGCTCGACCAGCCGCTCGCCGGACGCTGGTCACTGGCGGGGCCGGTGGCGGTGGAAGGCGGTCCCGAGTCGGCGCGCCTGGAACGGCTGTGCCTGCAACGCGACGGCGGCGAGATCTGCGCCGAAGGCCGCCTGGAGCCCTCCGGGGAGGCGAGCTTCGCCACCCGCCTGGGAGCCATCGACCTGGCCTGGCTGCAACCGCTGCTGCCCCCGGAACTGGCCCTGCAGGGCACCGTGGATGCGGAGGCCGACGGGCGTCTGGACGCCGACGGCCGGCTGGATGCGGATCTCGCCGTCACCCCGAGCGATGGCGTTTTGCAGGTACGCGACGGCGACGACCTCCTGCAGGAGGTCCCGTGGCGGGACACCCGACTGACGGCCCGGGTGCGCGACCGGGACGTGGATGCCGCGCTGCGCCTGGACTTCCTCGACAACGGCATGGCCCGGGCCGACATCGCCCTGCGCGAGGAAGACGGGGTGACGGGCATTCAGGGCGACCTGGAGGCGCGGCTGGAGGATCTTGCCTGGCTCGCGGCCACCAGCCCGGAGATCGAGAACCTGCGCGGCGCGTTCGAGCTGGCGCTGGGACTGGACGGGCCGCTGCAGGACCCGCTGGTGGAAGGCGGACTGCGCTTCCACGATGGCGGGGTCACGATCCCCGAGGCGGGCATCGACGTGGCGATCCCGGAGCTGCGCGCCGATGTCCTGTCCGCGCGCGAGATGACGATCAGCGGGGCACTGGAGTCCGGCGAGGGCCGGATCGACCTGGACGGCCGCGCCGATCTCGGCGAGGACGGCCCGCAGGTCCTGCTGCGGGTCGACGGGGAAGACTTCCTGGCGGTCAACCGCGCCGATGGCGAGGCCCTGATCGATCCGGCCCTGCGCATCCGCTTCCGCCCGGACGAGGGCCTGGCGATCCGTGGCGGCATCAGCGTGCCGCGCGCCCGCCTGCGCCCGCCCGACCTGCCGCCGGGCGCGGTGCGGGTATCGGGCGACCAGGTCATCGTCGGTGAGGAAGAGGAGCGTACGGCGGCGTTTCCCATCGATATCCGCGTGCGCCTGCATCTGGGCGATGACGTACGCTTCGACGGCTTCGGCCTGACGGCCCGCTTTGCCGGCGAAGTGGACGTGGAACAGGTCACCGGGCGCCCGACGCAGATGTTCGGCGAGATCCGTATCCCCGAAGGCGAATACACCTCCTACGGCCAGGACCTGCAGATCGACCGCGGCATCCTGCTGTTCCAGGGGCCGCCGGAGGCGCCCGATCTCGACCTGCGCGCGGTGCGCCGCGTGCCCGAATACAACGTGACCGTGGGCCTGGAGATCGGCGGCACCCCGGAGGCCCTGCGCAGCCGAATCTTCTCCGAACCGCCGATGGACGAGACCGAGGCCCTGTCCTACCTGCTGACCGGCCGGCCGCTGTCCGGGGCATCGGAATCCGACGGCAACCTGCTGGCTGCAGCGGCCGCCGGCTGGGGGCTGGAACAGGGGGCGATGATCACCCAGCGCATCGGCTCGGAGCTGGGCCTGGACGAAGTGGAGCTGGACACCGATGGCGGCCTCGACCAGAGCGCGCTGACCCTGGGGCTCTACCTGTCGCCACGGCTGCTGCTGCGGTATACGGTCGGGCTGTTCGACAACACCTCGCGGGTACTGTTGCGCTATGAACTGACCCGTTCGCTGAGCGTGGAGACCTCCTCGGGCAGCGAGGGCCAGGCGATCGACCTCATCTACCGCCACGAGCGCTGACACCGCGGCCACAGGAGCAAAAAAACCCCCGGTCGCAAAACACGACCGGGGGTTCGAGTCTCCGCTACGGTGCGGTCCGGATCAGTCGACCCGGCGCTCCACGTCGGAGGTCACTTCCACGCGACGGTTGGCCTCGCGGCCTTCGCGGGTGGAGTTGTCCGCGGTGGGACGGTCTTCGCCATGACCCATGGACTCGATGTCGCTCTCGCGGATGCCCTCGGAAGCGAGGAAGTCCGCCACGCTCTGCGCGCGACGCTCGGACAGGCCCTGGTTGTAATCGGCCGGGCCGATGGTGCAGGTGTGACCCTCGACCAGCACGGAGGTGTACGAGGCACCTTCGGCCGTCAGGTCGGCCACCAGGTCACGCAGCTCGGAACGGCCTTCGGAACGCAGCTCGGCGCTGTCGAATTCGAACAGCACTTCGGCGCTCAGGGTCGTGGTTTCGAATTCCGGCTCGGGGCTCGGGGCCGGAGCGGGTTCCGGATCCGGCTCGGGCGCTTCGGCGGTTTCTTCGATGTAGCCGGCGCACTGCGAATGGCGCACGTACTCGGGCGCCCAGCTCGAGGTGCGCACGCACTCGCCGGAACCGTCGATGACCACGGCACCGGAGGAGTCGGTGACGTTGGCGGCGGGGTTGGAGTGGCTGCCCGCCACGGCCTGGCCGGCCGCGCCGAACATGAGTGAGGCCACCGAGGCGGCCAGCAGGTTCTTGACAAGCTTCTGATTCATTCTTTGCCTCCTTGGAGAAACGATGACGACGGATTGCGGGAATTCAGGAAGCGACGCCTGCACACCGATCCCGGCCCTATCCGGACGGAAGGACGGCTCACGGCCCGGACCTTCCACATCGCCTTGATAGTGGCACACCATTCACGGTTTTGCACGCGATCAAACGTGGATTCTGTCTCGATGTCACAACGCTGTGCCGTACATGAGACATTTTGACGGCGCCTCCATCAAAAAGACCCCGCCGAAGCGGGGTCCCGAGGGCTGACCGGTGAGGCCGGGCCGGCATTACATCATGCCGCCCATGCCTCCCATTCCGCCCATGCCACCCATGGCGCCCATGTCGTCACCGCCGCCACCGCCGGCGTTGTCGTCGCTCTTCGGCAGATCGGCCACCATCGCCTCTGTGGTGATGATCAGGGCCGCGACCGATGCCGCGTTCTGCAGCGCCGAACGGGTCACCTTGGTCGGATCCAGGATTCCCATCTCGATCATGTCGCCGAACTCGCTGGTTGCGGCGTTGTAGCCGTAGTTGCCCTCGCCTTCCAGCACCTGGTTGAGGACCACGGACGGCTCGTCACCGGTGTTGTAGACGATCTGGCGCAGCGGCTCTTCCATCGCGCGGCGGGCGATGTTGATGCCGGCGTTCTGCTCCTCGTTGTCGGTCTTGAGCTCGCGGATGGCGTTGCAGGCCCGCAGCAGCGCGGTACCACCGCCGGGCACCACGCCTTCCTCGACGGCCGCACGCGTGGCGTGCAGGGCGTCCTCGACGCGCGCCTTCTTCTCCTTCATCTCGACCTCGGTGGCCGCACCGACCTTGATCACCGCAACACCGCCGGCCAGCTTGGCCACGCGTTCCTGCAGCTTTTCCTTGTCGTAGTCGGAGGTAGCTTCGTCGATCTGCTTGCGGATCTGGCCGACACGACCCTGGATGTCGTCGTTGTTGCCCATGCCGTCGATGATAGTGGTGTTTTCCTTGGACACTTGCACCTTCTTGGCGCGGCCCAGGTCTTCCACCGTGGCCTTCTCCAGCGACAGACCGACCTCTTCGGAGATCACCTGACCACCGGTCAGAACGGCGATGTCCTGCAGCATGGCCTTGCGGCGGTCACCGAAGCCGGGCGCCTTCACGGCGGCGACCTTGACGATACCGCGCATGGAGTTCACCACCAGCGTGGCCAGGGCCTCGCCCTCGATGTCCTCGGCGATGATCAGCAGCGGCTTGCTGTTCTGGGCGACGCCTTCCAGCACCGGCAGCAGCTCGCGAATGTTGGAGATCTTCTTGTCGACCAGCAGGATGTAGGCATCATCCAGCTCGGCGCTCATGCTCTGCTGGTTGTTGACGAAGTACGGGGACAGGTAGCCGCGGTCGAACTGCATGCCCTCGACCACATCCAGTTCGTTCTCCAGCGAGGAGCCTTCCTCGACCGTGATCACGCCTTCCTTGCCAACCTTGTCCATCGCGTCGGCGATGATCTCGCCCACAGCGGTGTCGGAGTTGGCGGAGATGGAACCGACCTGGGCCACGGCCTTGTGCTCGGTGCACGGCTTGGAGAGCTTCTTCATCTCCTCGGTGGCGGAGGTCACGGCCTTCTCGATGCCCCGCTTCAGGTCCATCGGGTTCATGCCGGCGGTCACGGCCTTCATGCCTTCGTGCACGATGGACTGGGCCAGCACGGTCGCGGTGGTGGTGCCGTCACCGGCGCTGTCGGAGGTCTGCGAGGAGACTTCCTTGACCAGTTGCGCGCCCATGTTCTCGAACTTGTCTTCCAGCTCGATTTCCTTGGCCACGGACACGCCGTCCTTGGTCACGGTCGGGGCGCCAAAGGCCTTGTCGAGCACCACGTTGCGGCCCTTCGGACCGAGGGTGACCTTCACGGCGTTGGCGAGGGTGTTCACACCCTTGGCCATGCGGGTACGGGCATCGTTGCCAAAGCGGACTTCTTTTGCACTCATGTCGGATTCTGCTCCTGAAATTGAATAAAACTACGTGACGCGAATGCGGGCTCAGCCCTCGATGACGGCCATGATGTCGTCTTCGCGCATCACCAGGACTTCTTCGCCGTCGACCTTGACCTCGGTGCCGGAGTACTTGCCGAACAGCACCTTGTCGCCGGCCTTGATGTCCAGCGCGCGCTTCTCGCCGTTGTCCAGGATCTTGCCGTTGCCCACGGCCACGACTTCGCCGCGGATCGGCTTTTCGGCCGCCGAATCCGGGATCACGATGCCGCCGGGCGTGGTGCGTTCTTCTTCCATGCGCTTCACAATCACGCGATCGTGCAAAGGCCGCAGATTCATGGTGGAAACTCCTTTCTGTCTGTCGATAACAGGGGTCTGAGGGAACCGGATGGATGCCCTGTTAGCAGCCACCCGTAACGAGTGCTAATAATAGGGGCGAACGAACACGAGTCAAGAGCACGGAAACGCGACCGGAAGGGGGTCAGCGACGCCGATCGTCGTCGCCGGAATCGTGATCGAGCACGTCGCGGCCGCCGGCCTCGTCATCGTGCCGGCGGAACTCGCCCTCGATCGGGCCGCCGGCGTCATGGCCGGACCCCTGGAACGGGCCGGTCCGCGCCCGCACCAGACCGCGGCGCAGGATGCCCGCGGCAATCAACCGGCGCAGTGGCGGCACCAGCAGCACTGCGCCGGCCGCATCGGAGAAGAACCCCGGGACCAGCAGAAGCACCGCGGCCGCCATCAGCAGCCAGCCCTCCAGCAGACCGCGCGCGGGGACCTCGCCGCGCGCCAGGCTCTGCTGCAGCCGCCGCCAGTGGTAGAAGCCCTGCACCCGGAACAGCACGATCCCGCCGGCCGCGGTCGCCACGACCAGCGCCACCGTGGCGAGCGCACCGACGGCTTCTCCGACCCAGGCGAACCCGAAGATCTCGAGCAGGATGAAACCGAGAAAGACCAGCAGCGGAAAAAGCGGATTGCGCATCGTGAGGAGGGTGTCAGCGGACAGAACGTCATTGGACCACGCCGCGGGTGCAAGTGTCGATCGAGCGCGCACCCTGCTCGCCGTTCCCTTGCTCGAGAAACGGAATTTCTCCACCCTCCCCGGCGTCATAAGGACAAGACACGACCCCAGTGAACGGAGGCCACATGACACGCACGCCGCTACACCATCGACTCGTCACGGCCCTGCTGCTCACCCTTGCGTTCATGCTGGCCGGAACGGCCGTCGCCCAGGAAGACCCGCGTGATCCGGAAGAACACTTCTTCCAGCCGACGTTCGGCGATTTCCAGGAAGAGCTCGAGCTTGCTCGCGAGGAAGGCAAGAAGGGCATCCTGATCTTCTTCGAGATGGATGCCTGTCCTTTCTGTCACCGCATGAAGAACCAGGTGCTCAATCAGCCGCAGGTGCAGGACTACTACCGCGAGCACTTCGCCATCTTCACCGTGGACATCGAAGGCGACGTCGAGATCACCAACTTCGACGGCGAGACCCGGCGGATGGCCGATTTCGCCACGCGCGACTTCCGCGTGCGCGCCACGCCGGTCTTTCAGTTCTTCGACCTGGACGGCGAACCGATCCACCGCTTTACCGGGGCCACCCGCGATGCGGACGAATTCCTGACCCTGGGGCGCTTTGTCGCCGAGGGACACCACGAAGAAACCAACTTCAATCGCTTCCGCCGCGAGCAGCGCGGCCGCTGAACGCAAAGGAGCGGACATGACTCCTCGTCTCCCTGTCCGGGGGCGCCGTGCCGGCGCCCTTCTGACGGCGTGCCTCGTGCTGGCCGTCGGCACGGCCGGCCCCGCGGCGGCCGAGGTGGTGCCGGACATCGAGCCACTGCCCCAGCCCCTGCGTCTGCAGCATGCCATCGAGGCGGTGAATGCGATGCACCCTCGCGTGCAGCAGGCCCGCGCCCGACGCGAAGCGGCCGAAGCGGAGCTGGAAGCCACGCGCGCCGACCGTGACCTGCGCGTGGACGCGCGCCTGGAAGCACGCTGGATCGAGCCCAACGACAACATCGCCGACGACCGCAACAACGACTCGCGCGCAACCCTGGTCGCGCGCAAGCTGCTGAGCGACTTCGGCCATTCCCGGGCGCGGGAGGAGGCCGAGGCCAGCGCGGTCGAAGCCGCGCGTCAGGAAGAATGGCTGGCCTTCGCGCGACACCGGCTGGAGGTCCTGGAGCGCTATTTCGATGTGGTCCTGGCCGATCTCGCATTCGCCCGCGACACCGAGGCCATGGCCGCGGCCTTCGTCACGCTGGAGCGTCTGGAAGAACGCAACGCGATGGGTCAGGTCTCGGACATCGAGCTGTTCGAGGCGGAAGCGGACTACCAGGAGCACTTCACCCAGCGGCAACGCTCGCTGTACCGCCAGCAGCGCAGCCGCGCCGAGCTGGCCGAGGCCCTGCATCACCGCGGACGCCCGCCGGCCGACGTCCTCGGCCCGCCGCTGCCGCTGGACCTGCCCGAGCTTCCGGAGCTGCGCAGCCTGCTGGCGGACCTGGAGTCCGGCAGCCCGGCCCTGGCCGCCGAACGCCAGCGGGTCGAGGCCGCCACCGGCCGCGTGCAGGCGGCCCGCAGTGAAAGCCGTCCCCGGCTGTATGCCGAGGCCGAGACCGGCTACTGGAACAAGGAGTTCGGCGGAGACCGCAACCCCTTCGCCGCCGCGCTGGTACTGGAGGTCCCGCTGTTCGAGGGGCGCCGCGGCGATGCCCGCGTCGGCCGCGCGGTGGCACAGCGCCGGGAAGCCGAGGCCGAACGCGACCACGCCATGATCCGGGCCCGCAACCGGGTGCGTGAACTGGTTCACGAAATCCGGACCCTGGAGGTACAGCGGGACGAGGCGCTGGCACGCATGGACTACCGCGACCTCTACATCAGCCGGGCTCGCTATCTCTATCAGATGGAAGACGAGGCCGACCTCGGCGACTCCATGGTCCAGCAGAGCGCGGCCGCGCATTTCAATGCCCGCACCGAATTCGAGCTGGCCCTCGCCTACGAACGCCTTGCCCTGCTGACCGGCCGCGAAGACCTGAGTCCGTTCGCCGCCGACGCCACCGCCTTTGGAGGGACCCCATGAACACCCGCATTCACCCCATCCCGCACACCACCCGGCGAGCGATCGGCGCGAGCCTCGCGCTCTTGTTGCTGAGCCCGGCCGCGGGCGCCCAGACTGTGGACGCGGAGCTCGCCTGGAGCGAGCAGTACCGGATCACCGCGCCCGTCGCGGGCCAGGTCCGGGAGATCGGGGTCCGGCCCGGCGACCGGGTGATGGAAGATGACACCCTGTTCCGCATCGACGATCGCCGGGCCCGTGCGGAACTGTCCGCAGCGCAGGCCGAGGTCGAACGCCTGGAGCTGGAAGCCTCGGAAACCAAACGCGAACTGCGCAAGGCCCGCGACCTGTACGACCAGACCCTGATCGCCGAGCGCGAACTGGAACTGGCCCGAATCGACCACACCGCGGCCGAATCGCGCCTGACCGAGGCCCGCGCCCGGGTCCGCCAGGCCCGCGCGGACGTGCACGACACCGAGATCGCCGCGCCCGGAGAGGGCCGCGTGCTGCGCCTGGACGTCACCCGCAACGAATACGTGAACCCCGCGCTGGTTCCGCCGGTTCTCGCGGTGATCGGACGCGACGACCCGATGCATGCACGCGGCCGCGTGGACGCGGATACCGCCGCACGCCTGGAACCCGGGCACCCGGTCACCGTCATCCTGAACGACACCCGCGTCGACGGCCGGGTGGAGCACGTGGACTGGGAGCGCAGCGGCGAAGAGGACGCCCCCGCCTATCGTCTGCGGGTCGAGTTCACGCCCCCGGAGGGCCTCGCCCCGCGGGCGGGCCAGGCGGCACGGATCGAACTCGGCCTGGAATGAGCATCCGGACTGAACCAGGAGGACGCACATCACCATGAGCGAATCCGACCCCGCACCGGCCTGGCTGGTCATCACCACGCTGGACGATGCCGACGCCGCCGAACGCCTGGCCGGCCACCTGGTCGAGGCCGGCCGCGCCGCCTGCGTGCACATGCTCCCGCCCGGCCGCTCGATCTATCAGTGGCAGGGCCGCATCGAGGTCGACAGCGAAGTCACCCTGCTGATCAAGACCTCGCGCGAGGCCTGGCCCGAACTTCGGGCCACCCTGCACGATCAACATCCGTACGACACCCCCGAAATCATCGCCCTGCCGATCGAGGACGGACTGCCCGACTACCTGAACTGGATCCGCGAATGCACCCGATGAACCTCCGTTACTGGCTTGCCGCCCTGTTCACCGTGCTGTTGCTGCTGCCCGGAGTGGCCGCGGCGCAGTTCGGCATGGACGACGACCTGCTCGACCCGGATGACGCCTTCGCGATCAGTGCCGAGGCGGTGGATGAATCCACCATCCGTCTGACCTGGGACATCGCGGACGAGTACTACATGTACCGCGAGCAGTTCGAGTTCGAACCGGAAAGCCCCGGCCTGGAACTGGGCGATCCGGCGATCCCGGACGGCGAGATCAAGGAAGACGAGTTCTTCGGGCGGGTCGAGACCTATCGCGGCGAGGTCAGCATCGAGCTTCCGGTACTGGCCGCCGAAAGCGAGACCATCGAGCTGACCGCACGCTCGCAGGGCTGCGCGGATGCCGGCATCTGTTACCCGCCGCATTTCCAGACCGTATCCATCACCCTGCCGGGCCTGCCGGGTGACGCCGAGGCCGACACCGCGGCGGCCGGGGAAGGCGCACTGGACGAGCTCGGCCAGATGTCCGGCGAGCTTGCCGGGGACGAGGATCTGCTCGACCCCGAGGATGCGTTCGCCGCCTCCGCCGAGGCGATCAGCCAGAACGCCGTGGTGCTGCGTTTCGACATCGCCGACGGCTACTATCTCTACCGCGACCAGCTGGACGTGCGCGTCGCCGAAGGGGAAGGCATCGAGCTGGGCAACATCAGCCCGCCGGACGGCCAACTGCACGAAGACGAGTTCTTCGGCGAGACCCGCATCTTCCGCGACGAGGTGGAGATCCTGGTGCCGGTGCAGCGCGATGCCGACGACGTCGCCGACATCGTGCTGGCGGTGGACTACCAGGGCTGTGCGGACGCGGGTATCTGCTACCCGCCGCTGACCCAGGAGGTCGCGGTCAGCTTCGCCGCCGATCTGGCCGAGGAGGCCGACCCGGCGGCCATGCCCGATGAAGGCGAAGCCGCACCCGAGGACGAGGACGCCGTCGCCCCGCCGGCCTCGGAACAGGACCGCATCGCGGCGCAGCTGGCGGACGGGCGCGTGTGGCTGGTGGCCCTGGCGTTCTTCGGCTTCGGCCTGCTGCTGACCTTCACGCCCTGCGTGTTCCCGATGATCCCGATCCTGTCCAACATCATCCTTGGGCAGAAGGAGATGAACACCCGCAAGGCGTTCTTCATCTCGCTGGTGTTCGTGCTCGCGATGGCGCTCACCTATACCGTGGCCGGGGTGCTGGCGGGCATGGCCGGGGCCAACCTGCAGGCCGCCTTCCAGAATCCCTGGATTATCGGCACCTTCGTCGCCATCTTCGTCGCGCTGGCGATGTCGATGTTCGGCTTCTACGACCTGCAGATGCCCGCGGGCGTGCAGAGCAAGCTGTCGAACATCAGCAATCGCCAGGAGGGCGGCACCCTGTTCGGCGCCGGTGTCATGGGCTTCCTCTCGGCCCTGATCGTCGGGCCGTGCGTCACCGCGCCGCTGCTGGGGGCCCTGCTCTACATCAGCCAGACCGGCGACGCCGTGCTGGGCGGGATCGCGCTGTTCTCCCTGAGCATGGGCATGGGCGCCCCCCTGCTGGCGATCGGCACCTCGGCCGGACGCCTGCTGCCGAAGGCCGGCCCGTGGATGGATACCATCAAGGCGGTGTTCGGCGTGGGCCTGCTGGCCATGGGCATCTGGCTGCTGGAACGGGTCATCCCGGGCGAAGTGGCGATGTTCCTGTGGGCCACCCTGTTCATCGTGGTCGCGGTGTACATGGGGGCGCTGCAGAGTCTGCCCGAAGGCAAGTCCGGCTGGCACACCCTGTGGAAGGGGCTCGGCCTGGTGATCCTGATCTACGGCATCCTGCTGATGCTGGGGGCGGCCACCGGCGGCAAGGACATGACCCGCCCGCTGGCCACCCTCAGTCAGCCCGCCGTCACCACCGCGGACGGCGGACCGACGGAGATGGAGTTCACCTACATCGACAGCCTGGAAGACCTCGAACGGGAGGTGGCGGAGGCCGCCTCACGCGGCGAACCGGTGTTCGTGGACTTCTATGCCGACTGGTGCGTGGACTGCGTACGCCTGGAACGCACCACCTTCCAGGACCCGCAGGTCATCCGCGCCACCGCGGATGTCCATCTGCTGAAGGCCGACGTCACCGACAACACCTCGGAGCACCGCGAACTGATGCAGCACTTCGAGCTGTTCGGCCCGCCGGCGATGGTGTTCTACGACCGCGACGGCGAACCACTGCCGCAGTTTCGCCGCGTCGGTTACCTGAACGCGCGCGAGTTCCTCGACCACCTGGATAATGCCCTGGGGGTACACCCATGACCCGCACCCATCTCGCGGCCGGCTCGCTGGCCGCACTGCTCGCCCTCGGGCTGACGGCCTGTGGCGACAACGGCACTGCCGAGGACACCGCCACCGGCGGCGACCCACAGGCCGATGCCGAGGATGTGGCCGATGCGGAGGACACCCCGACCGGGGATGCGCGGATCGATTTCACCCTGCCGGACCTCGACGGGGCCGATCAGACCTTCAGCCAGTGGGACGGCGACCTGGTGGTGCTCAACTTCTGGGCCACCTGGTGCCCGCCGTGCAAGAAGGAGATGCCGCTGTTCCAGGAGACCTGGGAACAGCACCGCGACGAGGATTTCAACATCGTCGCGGTCGCCGTGGACGAACAGTCGGCCACCGAACAGTTCGTCGCCACCTACGGCATCGAATTCCCGATCCTGATCGGGCAGGACGAAGCCATGGAGATCCAGACTGAATACGGGAACCGGATCGGGGCCCTGCCCTACACCGTGGTCATCGACCGCAGCGGCACCATCCGCGCGACCCATCGCGGCGAGGTCACCGAAGACGACCTTGACGGCTGGCTCGAACAGTATCTCTGAGCCGGTCGCTCTCTCGCATGGCCACGCGGCGGCGCTGGACACCCCGCCCGCCCTGCGGCAGAATCGCGGCAGTGGATTCGCCGGCATGTTCCGGCGTGTTCGCCCCCATTCACGCCCGGATCGCCTCCGATTCCTGTCATGGCCACCATCCTGCTGCTCAACGGCCCCAACCTGAACCTGCTGGGACAGCGGGAGCCGGAGCGCTACGGCCAGACCACCCTGGCGGACATCGAATCGGAACTGGGCGCTCGGGCGCACGCCGCGGGCGTGAGCCTTGACCGCTTTCAGAGCAATCATGAAGGGGCCCTGATCGACCGCATCCACGCGGCCCCTGCCGAGGGTGTGCGCCGCATACTGATCAACCCGGGCGGGCTGACCCACACCAGCGTCAGCCTGCGTGACGCCCTGCTGGGGGTCGCGATCCCGTTCTACGAGATCCACATCAGCAACGTCCATGCCCGCGAGGCGTTCCGGCAGACATCGCTGCTGGCCGACGTCGCCGCCGCCACCCTGGCCGGTTTCGGCCCGCGGGGCTACCGGCTGGCGCTGGACGCGGCGATTGCAGCCATCAAGGAGTCATAGGCAACCATGGATATCCGCAAGGTCAAGAAACTGATCGACCTGCTCGAAGAGAGCGGGATCCACGAGATCGAGATCAACGAGGGCGAGGAGTCGGTGCGCATCACCCGTTCGCCCGGGGGCGTACCCCAGGCACAGCCCGCACCGATGCCGGCTGCCGCGCCACCGCCCGCACCGCCCGCTCCCGCGGCCGCGGCCGCGGCCGAGGAAGCAGCGGCGGAAGAACCCGCGGAACTCGAGGGCCACCGCGTGACCGCGCCCATGGTCGGCACCTTCTACCGCGCCCCCAGCCCCGGCGCCACGCCGTTCGTCGAAGTCGGACAGCAGGTGGAGGTGGGCGACACCCTGTGCATCATCGAGGCGATGAAGATGCTCAACCCGCTGGAAGCGGACCAGGCCGGCACCGTCCGCCAGATCCTGGTGGAGAATGGCAATCCGGTGGAATACGGCCAGCCGCTGTTCATCATCGCGTGAGCCTTCACCGTCTTCGCCGAACACAGGTCCGAGCATGTTTGAAAAAATCCTGATCGCCAATCGCGGCGAAATCGCCCTGCGGGTCCTGCGCGCCTGCCGCGAGATGGGCATCGCCACCGTAGCCGTACACTCCGACGCCGACCGTGACCTCAAGCACGTGCGCCTGGCCGACGAGTCGGTCTGCATCGGCCCCGCCCCCTCGAACGAGAGCTATCTCAACATCCCGGCACTGATCGCCGCGGCCGAGGTGACCGACGCCGGCGCCCTCCACCCCGGCTATGGCTTCCTGTCGGAAAATGCCGATTTCGCCGAACGGGTCGAATCCAGCGGCTTCGCCTTCATTGGCCCGCGGGCCGAGACCATCCGCCTGATGGGGGACAAGGTCTCCGCCAAGCAGTCCATGCTCTCGGCCGGCGTTCCCTGTGTGCCCGGTTCCGGGGGAGCTCTGAGCGAGGAGCCCGAGGCCAACCTTCAGCTGGCCCGGGAGATCGGCTACCCGGTTATCGTGAAGGCCGCCGCCGGCGGCGGTGGCCGCGGGATGCGCGTGGTGCATACCGAGGGTGCGCTGCTCAACGCAATCTCCCTGACCCGCAACGAGGCCCGTCAGGGCTTCGGTGACGACACCCTGTACATGGAGAAATTCCTCGAGCGCCCGCGCCACGTGGAGTTCCAGATCCTCGCGGACACCCACGGCAACGCGGTGTGCCTGGGCGAGCGCGACTGCTCCATGCAGCGCCGCCACCAGAAGGTGATCGAGGAGGCCCCGGCCCCGGAGATCACCGACACCCAGCGCCGCGACATGAGCGAACGCCTGATCCGCGCCTGCCAGGAGATCGGCTATCGCGGCGCCGGGACCTTCGAGTTCCTGTACGAGGACGGGCAGTTCTTCTTCATCGAGATGAACACCCGGCTGCAGGTCGAGCACACGGTGACCGAGGAGGTCACCGGCATCGACCTGGTGCGCGAACAGATCCGCATCGCCGCCGGAGAACCGCTGGGCATTACTCAGGACGACGTCACCATCCACGGCCATGCGATCGAGTGCCGCATCAACGCCGAGGACCCCGCAACCTTCGTCCCGAGCCCCGGCACCATCCAGCAGTAT
This sequence comes from Thioalkalivibrio sp. ALR17-21, assembly GCF_000420185.1. Classification (NCBI taxonomy): domain Bacteria; kingdom Pseudomonadati; phylum Pseudomonadota; class Gammaproteobacteria; order Chromatiales; family Ectothiorhodospiraceae; genus Thioalkalivibrio; species Thioalkalivibrio sp. ALR17-21. Next base: position 151,547 of record NZ_ATUL01000001.1, read on the forward strand.
CACGCGCCGGGCGGCCCCGGGATCCGCATGGACACGCATATCTACAACGGCTACGCGGTCCCGCCGCATTACGACTCCATGGTCGGCAAGCTGATTGCCCACGGCACCACGCGCGACATCGCCATCGCGCGCATGCGCGGCGCCCTCGGCGAAATCATCGTCGACGGCATCCGCACCAACATCAGCCTGCACTCCGATCTGATGAACGACGCCAACTTCCAGCGGGGTGCCACCGACATCCACTACCTGGAAAAGAAGCTGAAGACACACTGAGGGCCGCATGAGTCTTGCCGAACTGGAATGTCGGGCCGAACCCGGCGATGCCGAGGCCCTGGAAGAGCTGCTGTTCGAGCTGGGTGCAGTCAGCGTAGAGCTGTTCGATGCGGCCGACGAACCCCTGTTCGAGCCGCCACCGGGCACCCACCCGCTGTGGTCGGACATCCGCCTGAAGGCCGTGTTTTCCGACCGCACCGCGGCGGAGCTGGCCTCGGCCTCGATGCTCCAGCGCGACCCCGCCCCGTCCGAGCTGCAGGTCACCGACATTACCGACCAGGACTGGGTACGCGCGGGCCTGGACGGGCTGGAGGCCATCCACTGCGGCGGGCCGCTGTGGATCGTGCCTTCGTGGGAGGAACAGCCGGACGTCGAGGACGGGGTCTTCGTACACCTCGACCCCGGCCTGGCCTTCGGCACCGGCAACCACCCGACCACCGCCATGTGCCTGACCGCGCTGGCCGAGGACCCGCCGCGTGACCTCGAGGTTCTGGACTATGGCTGCGGCTCCGGGATCCTCGCGATCGCCGCGCTCAAGCTGGGGGCGCGCCACGCCCTCGGGATCGACAACGACCCCCAGGCAGTCCAGGCCACCGAGTCCAACGCCGCGGGCAACGGCATCGGCGGCGACCGTCTGCAGGCCGGGCTCACCGATCACCCGCTGCCCGAGGGCGGCTCCGATCTGGTGCTGGCCAACATCCTCACCCGCCCGCTGATCGAACTGGCCCCGGAGCTCACCGCGGCCACGCGCCCGGGCGGGCGCATCCTGATGGCCGGACTGCTGGATCGTCAGGCGGAAGAGGTCATGGAGGCCTATGCCCATGCATTCGATATCGGTGTCCGCGATTCCCGCGATGGCTGGGCCCTGCTGGACGGTCGCCGCCGCACGTAACCGGCCGGCGAAGTATTCGCCCGCCGCTCGCCGGCACAACGGGCGGTCCGGATAATGCTCGCCCGCTGCCCGCATTGCAGCGTTGCCCACGTCGTCACCCGCCCTCCGGGGAACGAGACCCACGGACACGTGCGTTGCGAAGCCTGCGGCCGGGCGTTCGCATTCTTTCCGGCGCTGGAGATCGCACCGGCCGGAGAGCCGGTCAGCGGGCCCGGAGTGCAGCCCGTCCGGAGGCTGCACGAATACCCCCGCACGCCGACCGACTCCGACTGCGCGGACGCGGCCCCGACCACGGCATCACGGGCCAGCGGCAACCCGGACGCCCCGACCAGGCTCTTCGCATCGACCCCGGAGTGGAACCCATCCCCGGAACCCGAGCCGGTACACCCCGCGCCCGCCGATTCGCCCGAGCGGGCTCACGCGTCAGCACCCGCCGCACCGGCCCCATCGCTCCGCACAAGATCCCGGCGCTCGCGTGCCCACAGCCGGGGCGCAATGCTGGCCGGGCTGCTCCTGCTGGGCCTGATCTTCCAGTTACTGACTTTCCCGCCCCGCGCCATCACGCAAGAGCCCGCGCTGGAGACCCTGCGGAGCTCGCTGTGCGAGCGCCTGCACTGCCCCGAACGCGCCCATCGCGCGCCCGAGTTCGTTCGTGTCTCCACTCCTTCGCTGCACCCGGCCGGCGCCGGCAGCGGCCGCTGGCTCATCTTCGAGCTCTACAACCGCGAATCCCGCGCTCAGGCCTGGCCGCTGCTGGATATTGCCCTGTCGGACACTCTGGGCCGCACCCATGCCCGCGAGCGCATCCACCCGCGGGTCTATGCCCCGGACGGTGATACCCCCACGCAAATGACTGCCCACCGACCCTGGCCCGTTGCCCTGCGCATACGCACCGAGCACCCGCGCCTGAGCGGGGTCCACGTCCGGCCCCGCTGACGCGGATTCCTGCGCCGGGCGTCCGGGCTGCTAAACTGACGGCATGCAGCTCGGCCCCCACCATTTCTCGGACCCGCCGGTCTTCCTCGCGCCCATGGCCGGGGTCAGCGACCGGCCTTTCCGCCTGCTCGCACGACGCCTGGGGGCCAGCGCGGCGGTCTCGGAGATGGTCACCTCGCAGCAGAAGCTGTGGGACAGTGCCAAGAGCCGCCACCGTCTGGACCACGCCGCGGAGCCCGCACCGCGCATCGTCCAGCTGCTGGGCAACGAGCCCGCTGCCGTGGCCGATGCCGCCCGCGAGAATGTCGCCCGCGGTGCCGACATCATCGATCTCAACCTGGGGTGCCCGGCCAAGAAGGTCTGCAGCCGCGCCGCCGGCTCGGCCCTGATGGGCGATACCGGGCTGGTCCGCGAACTACTGCAGGCCCTGACGGAAAACACCGGCGTACCGGTCACCCTGAAGATGCGTCTGGGCCTGGACACCGAACGCATGAACGCGGAAACCATTGCCGGGATCGCCGCGGAGGCCGGGATCGCGATGCTCACGGTCCATGGGCGCACCCGCGCGGCGGGCTACCGCGGTGCGGCCGATTACGACGCGATCGCCCGGGTGGTGGCCGCCACCGCCCTGCCGGTGCTGGCCAATGGCGATATCCGCGGCATGGAGGATGCCCGACGGGCCCTCGCCCGCACCGGCGCCACCGGGATCATGATCGGACGCGGCGCCCAGGGACGCCCGTGGCTGCCGGGACGGATCCGCGCCGCGTTGGCCGGTGAGCCCCTCCCGGCCGAACCCGGACCGGCGGAAATCGCGGCGCTGATGCGCGAGCACGTCGCCGCACTGCACCGGCAATATGGTCCGCATCAGGGCGTACGTATCGCCCGCAAGCACCTCGGCTGGTATCTTGAGCAGCTGGGGAGAGGCGAGGCAGCCACCCGCGCACTGCGGGCCGAGCTGTTCGCCCTGGAGGACGCCGGCGAACAGCTCCGGCGCCTCGAGGCAATCATTCCATCAGGCGATTCGCCTGCGGACGATTCTGGCAGGGCTGCATGAGCACGAACGGGTATTCCGCACGTCGCAAGGAGGGCAACGGACAGGCGTGGCCAGGGAGCGATCCGGCCGGCGAGGCGGAATCGGAAAGCGTGCTTGCGCAATCCGTACGCCAGGCCATGGAAGAATACTTCGACACCCTCGACGGCCAGTCCAGCCACGACCTCTACGCCCTGGTGATGGAGGAGGTCGAACGTCCGCTGCTGGCCAGCGTTCTGGAGCGCTGCGGCTACAACCAGAGTCGCACGGCGGCCGTGCTGGGCCTCAACCGCGCAACCCTGCGCAAGAAACTGCGCAGCCACGGGCTGCTGGAAAGCTAACTCCCGTCAACTCCAGCCGAGGCGTTCGCGCAGGGTGGCGTGCAGCTCGGGGGTGCCCGCCGCCAGCACCGTGCCGGTGTCCAGGTCCAGCTCGCCGCCGGCGAGATCGGTGAATGTCCCGCCCGCTTCACGCACGATCACCGCCAGTGCCGCGATGTCGAGGATGTTCACGTCCGACTCCACGATGCAGTCGATGCTGCCGCTGGCCAGGAGGTGATAGTGATAGAAGTCGCCGTAGCCGCGGACGCGGTTGACCTCGGCGACGATCCCGCCCAGCGCGTTCCAGCAGTCGCCGCGTGCCGCCAGCGAGCGCAGGTTGCCGGTGGAAAGGGTCGCGCGGTCCACCGCGGTGATGCCCTTCTCCACACCGATGCGCTCGCCGTTGAGGAACGCCCCCTGCCCCTTCTCGGCCCAGGCGCGCTCGCCGAACTGCGGCCCGTTCGACAGGCCCAGGATCAGCTCGCCCTTGTACATCAGCGCGATCTGGGTGGAGAAGAACGGGTACCGCCGGACGAAGCTCTTGGTGCCGTCGATCGGGTCGATCAGCCACACATAATCGGAATCCATGTCCGACTGCCCGGTCTCCTCGCCGTAGAAGCCGTGATCCGGGAAACGTTCGCGGATGACGGAGCGGATCGCCTCTTCGCTCTCCACGTCGGCACGAGTGACCGGCGTGTCATCGGCCTTGGTTTCGACGTCCACGCCATGTTCGTAATAATGACGGATCACCTTTTCGGCGGCATCGGCCGCGGCCTGCGCGGCTTCCAGGAACGGGCTTGCCTGCATGTTCTCGGTCCTCGGGGAAAAGCCGCTATCGTAGCAGGAGCGGCACGACGCGACGAACCCGCCATGATTGCGGGCGGTTGTGGCCGGACGGGGCAGCCCCGATAATGCCACCGATTCATCCGAGGAGCCCGGCATGTCCAGGAAACTGCCCGACGTGAGCAATATCGAACGCCTCGAACTGTTTGGCGAGGACTACAACCCCACCGCCACCATCGAGAACCAGGAGGGCCAGAAGCTCTCCCTGCAGGTGTACTACCAGCTGGCGCTGGATTTCGGCGGGATCGGCCCCAAGGCGGCCAATTCCGGTCTGCTGATGTACGGCAGCCATGCCGACGAGGCCCGCGCCAACCCGGGCAGGCACCCCAACATCGACCGTCTGATCGACATCCTCGAGAACGACTACTACCTGTCGGTGAAGGCGGTCCCCAGGCGCAAGCGCAACGCCGGCTGACTCAGCCCGCCACGACCCGGTTGGTGAACGCCAGCCGCCAGCCCCGCCCCGGCTGACGGTGGATACGCGTGAGGCTGGCGTAGTCGCAGTCGAGCTGGAACAGGTGGCCGTCCGGCACGGCCATCACGCCGCCGACCAGCGCGCGGATCACGCCGGCGTGGACCACCAGCAGCACGTGTTCGTCGGACCGGCCGGGCCCTTCCACGCTCTCGGCAAAGGCCGCCGCCACCCGCTGACGAAACGCATCCAGCATCTCCGCCCCCTCCGGCCGGTTGTGCTCCGGGTCGGCGTAGAACGCACGATATTCCTCCGGGCGATCGGTCTGTAGCTGCGCACGGGTGCGGCCCTCCCAGGCGCCGAAGCCGATCTCGCGCAGATCATGCGCCGCGGCCAACGGCAGATCGCGTTCGTGCGCCAGATGCTCGGCGAAGGCCCGGCAGCGGACCAGCGGCGAGGTCAAAATCCGCTGCCACCCGGTCTCGGTGGCCGCGGCGCGCTGCATCTGCCGCCAGCCGGTCTCGCTCAGGGGATCATCGCAGCCGTGGCCGCGAAACCGCTGGCCGCCGGCCGGCTCTCCGTGTCGCATCAGGTCCACGATCATGTTGCTTGCTCCAGCAGGGCGTACAGGTGCGTCCAGTCGAAATACGGACCCGGATCCGTCTTGCGTTCCGGGGCGATGTCGCAGTGCCCGGCCAGGGCATCCGGGGCGATCGCCGGATAGCGGCCGCGCAGCCAGCGGACCAGGGTCGCCAGCTCACGGTACTGCACCGCGGTGAACGGGGTATCGTCATCGCCTTCCAGCTCGATCCCGATCGAAAAGTCGTTGCAGCGCTCGCGCCCGCGCCACGCGGAGACCCCGGCGTGCCAGGCGCGCCGGGCAAACGGGACAAACTGGACGGCACGACCCTCGCGGTCGATAAATACATGCGCCGACACGCGCAGGCCATGGATTTCGGCGAAATACGGATGCGCCGCCGGGTCGAGGCGGTTATGGAACAGTGCCTCCACGTGCGGGCCGCCGAATTCCCCCGGCGGCAGACTGATCGCGTGCACCACGATCAGCTCAGGCTGCACCCCGGCCGGGCGCGCATCCTGATTCGAACTTTCGCTGGGCCGCGCCAGCGGCCACCAGTCCTTCGCCACGGGCACGTCCGCCGCGCTCATGGCGCCTCCTCCGGCGGCTGGCGCAGGCGCGCCTGCAGGGCCTCGCGCAGCAGCGGCACGCGCGGCGGGGTCTGCAGCGGCCCGTGGTATTCCCCGTCCACGAACACGAACAGCGCCGGCAGGTGGAAAACCTCGAATTCGCGCACCAGTGCGGTGTCGACCTCCGCGTCCACGCAGAACAGCGCCGGAGCATCACCCTCCACCTGCCAGCGCCGCAGGGCGTCGCCCATCGCGTGACAGGCGCTGCATCCTCGCCGGGTGAAGAGGACAACGGCAGCACCCGGCACCTCCTGCAGACAGTGATGGAAACCGCCTGCATCCAGGGCCGGCAGGTCCCCGGAAGCACCCGGCTTGTCGGCACTGGACGATTGCGACACGCTGCCTCCACGACGTCCCCGCGGGGAAACTCGCCGCGGGGCTTTATGATCAATGATGTGTGGGGTAGTTTACGCGCCCGCGTCACGAGGAAGCGACCCGCCGGTGTCCGAACAGCTCAATCCCCAGCAACACGCCGCCGTCACCACCACCGACCGCCCCCTGCTGGTCCTTGCCGGCGCGGGTTCGGGCAAGACCCGCGTGATCACCGAGAAGGTCGCGCACCTGGTGGAGAAACGCGGCCTGGCCGCGCGCCAGATTGTCGCGATCACCTTCACCAACAAGGCCGCGCGCGAGATGCGCGAGCGGGTGCAGGGGCGACTGTCGAAGGAACAGAGCCGCGGGCTGGGCGTGTCCACCTTCCACACCTTCGGCCTGCAGTTCCTGCGCCGCGAACTGGCGGCCACCGGCCTGCGCCCGGGCTTCTCCATCCTCGACCCCGGCGACTGCCGCCAGCTGCTGCGCGAGATCACCCACCGCGACGACACCGCAGCCGAGGTGGATGACCTGATCGGCCACATCAGCCGCTGGAAGAACGACCTGCTGACCCCCGACGAGGCGCTGGCCGAGGCCAGCCAGGCGGGCGACGAAGCCCCCGGGGCCCTGCTCGCGGCCAATCTCTACCCGCGCTACGAACAGGCCCTGCGCGCCTACAACGCGGTGGATTTCGACGACCTGATCAAGCGCCCGGTGGACTGCCTGCGCGCGGACGCCGACCTGCGCAACCGCTGGCAGGACCGCATCCGCCATCTGCTGGTGGACGAATACCAGGACACCAACTCCGCCCAGTACCAGCTGGTGCGCCTGCTGGTCGGGGTCAGCGACGGCCTGACCGTAGTCGGCGACGACGACCAGTCGATCTACGCCTGGCGCGGCGCGCGCCCGGAGAACCTCGCACGCCTGCAGCAGGACTTTCCGCGCCTGGAAGTGGTCAAGCTGGAGCAGAACTACCGCTCCACCAACCGCATCCTGGCCACCGCCAACGCGCTGATCGCCAACAACCCGCACGTGTTCGAAAAGCGCCTGTGGAGCGCCCTCGGCGAAGGCGAGAAGGTCGAGGTGATCGACTGCGCGGACTCCGATGCCGAGGCCGCGCGGGTGGTCTCCGAGCTGATGCGGCGGCGCTTCCGCCTGAACGCCGGCTGGGGCGATTTCGCGATCCTCTACCGCAGCAACCACCAATCCAGGCTGTTCGAGAAGCTGCTGCGCGAACAGGGCATCCCGTACCGCCTGAGCGGCGGTCAGTCGTTCTTCGAGAAGGCCGAGATCAAGGATCTGGTGGCCTACCTGCGCCTGCTCGCGAACCCGGACGACAACACCGCCTTTCTGCGCGTGGTCAACGTACCGCGCCGCGAGATCGGACCGGCCACCCTGGAAAAGCTCGGCCAGTACGCCAACCAGCGCGGGGTCTCGCTGCTGCAGGCCGCGCGCGGGGCGGGCCTGGCCGAATACATGGACGAGCGTGCCCGGGCGCGTCTGGAACGCTTCGTCGACTGGGTCGACGGCTTCCGCGCACGTGCGGCCGAGGAGGCCCCGGATGCCCTGCTGCGCGCGCTGGTCGAGGACATCGACTACGAATCCTGGCTGCTGGACAACAGCGCCAACCCGCGCGCCGCCACCCGGCGCATGGAACAGGTGCGCGAATTCATCGACTGGGTCGCGCGCCTGGCCGGCTCGCGCGCGCCGGAGGCCGAGTACGGCGACGAAACCGCCGACGACGAGAGCGGCATGGAGCTGGCCGACATCGTGAACCGCATCAGCCTGATGGACATCCTCGACCGCAACCGCGATGCCCAGGACGACACCGAGGCGGTGCAGCTGCTGACCCTGCACACCGCCAAGGGCCTGGAGTTCCCGCACGTGTGCCTGGTCGGCTTCGAGGAGGAGCTGCTGCCGCACCGCGTGAGCCTGGAGGATGACGCCATCGAAGAGGAGCGCCGCCTGGCCTACGTCGGGCTGACCCGCGCGCAGCAGACCCTGCTGATCACCTACGCGCGCAGCCGCAAGCGCTACGGCGAGACCCTCGACTGCGAACCGTCGCGCTTTCTCGACGAGCTGCCCGAGGAACACCTCGACTGGCCCGACGCAAAGCCGCCGGACCCGGAGACCCAGCAGCTCACGGCGCGCGCCCATCTCGCCGGGCTCAAGGCCATGCTGGAGAAATAATCACTCCTTCTTCAGCAGCTTGAGGCCGACCCGGGTGATGCGCGCGCCCTCCATCTCGCGCACCACCAGGCGCGTGGGCCCGAGATCCACAAAGTCCCCCACCACCGGCTCGGTCTGCAGTTCGGCGCGCAGGAAGGCCTCCAGAGTCTCGCCCTGACGTTCCGGCGGCACCGGCGCGCCGTAGGTCATGCCCACCGCCCCCAGCAGGGCATCGCCGTTGAGGGCAAACTCCCCGAACACGCTGCGCTCGGTCAGGCGTTCCGGCACCTCTTCCTGCGGCACGAACAGACGGTCCAGGTCCGGCAGATCGGCCGGCGCGACCATGATGTAGAGATGGTCGCCGGCCTGCAGGTCCAGCAGTTCCAGGGTCTCCAGCAGCTGGCCTTCCCGCAGATGCGCGACCACCCGCGCCGACCCGGGCAGACGGAAACCGGACCAGGCCTCGCGCACCACCGGCGTGGTCTCCGCCAGCCGGTAGCCCACCAGCTCCATCTCCTGCTGCCCGGGGATGTCCAGCTCGGTGCGCTGGACCCGGGTAGTGGTCGGCGGCAGTTCCAGACCCAGCCAGCGCGCCGAGGAGGCCACGGTCCAGCCCTGCACCATCAGCGAGATCAGCACCACGAAGAACACCACGTGGAAGAAGTATTCCGCCAGCTCCAGCCCCGCCAGCAACGGGAACAGCGCGAGGATGATGGGCACCGCCCCGCGCAGCCCGACCCAGGCGATGAACAGCTGCTCGCGCCACGGGAAGCGGAACGGGTACAGGCACAGCGCCACCGCCAGCGGCCGTGCCAGCAGGATCAGCACCAGCGCCACCAGGCCCGCGTCCAGCGCCACCGGCGGCAGCTCCGAGGGCGTGACGATCATCCCCAGCATCAGGAACATGCCGATCTGCGCCAGCGCCGCGATGCCATCGTGGAAACGCTTGATGTTCTGTGAGGCCTCCAGCGGCCGATTGCCCAGCAGCAGCCCGGCGAGATACACCGCGAGGAAGCCCGAACCGCCCACCATGCCGGTCAGGCCGAAGATCGCCAGCGCCCCGGCCAGCGCGAACAGCGGGTAGAACCCGGCCGACATCGGCACACGGTTGATCAGCGCCAGCAGCGCGAGCCCGCCCCCGACCCCCAGCAGGGCCCCCAGCCCCATCTGCTGCACGAACTCGACCAGCACCACCACGCCGAAGTCCGGCTGGTCCATCAGGATCAGCTCGATCAGCACGATGGTCAGGAAGATCGCCATCGGGTCGTTGGATCCCGACTCGATCTCCAGGGTCGCCCCCACGCGGCTCTTCAACTCCAGCCCGCGCGAGCGCAGCAGGGAAAACACCGCGGCCGCGTCGGTGGAGCCGACGATCGCCCCCAGCAGCAGTCCCTCCAGCCACGACAGCCCCAGCCACCACACCGCGAACAGCCCGGTCAGGCCGGAGGTGATCAGCACGCCCACGGTGGCCAGGCCCACCGCCGGCTTGAGTCCGATGCGGAAATTGCGCGCCGGCGTGCGCATTCCGCCGTCGAACAGGATGATGGCCAGGGCCGCGGAACCGATCAGATGGGCCAGGGTGATATTCTCGAAACCCACGCCGCCGGGGCCCTCCGGACCCAGCAGCATGCCGATGCCGAGGAACACCAGCAGCAGTGGTACGCCCAGCCGCGAGGTGACCACGCTGGACAGGATGCTGCCGAGCAGGACCACGGCGACGAGAAAGATGATCTGACTGGAGAAATCCATGGCGCCATCATACCAGAGCGTTCCCCGCATCCGGCCCGCGGTCTCCGTAATCGCCGTCACCGCCCTTCTGGCGGGGTCGCTGGCCGGCTCGCCCGCGGCGGCCGAACGCGGCGGCGTGGATGCCCTGCATTTCGAGTTCGAGAACGACCTGTTCGCCGGCGAGGACCGTTACTACACCAACGGCGTGCGTGCCGGCTGGACCCGGCGCGGCGAACGGATCCCGCCCTGGCTCCAGGACGTGGCGGACTTCTTCCCGCTGTTCGTCGATCGCGAGGAACGCGGCCGCCTGAAGACCTCGGTGCACCTGGCGCAGAACATGTACACCCCGGAGGACATCGAACGCGAGCAGCCGGACCCGGACGACCGCCCCTACGCCGGCTGGCTGTACCTGAACTTCAGCCTGGCCGAGGACCACGGCGACCGGCTCGACCGGCTGCAGGTCACGCTCGGGACAGTGGGCCCGGCGTCCCTGGCCGACCGCACCCAGGAGACGGTCCATGACCTGACGGGCGCCCCCGATCCGCGCGGATGGGACGCGCAGATCGGCAACGAGCCCACGCTGATGCTGGGCTACGAACGCCAGCTGCGCGGCCGATCCGGCCATCTGGGGAGCGGCTGGGACTGGGATCTGACCCCGCACTGGGGCGCCTCCATCGGCAGCCCCTTCACCTTCGCCAATGCCGGCGCGATCCTGCGCACGGGCCGCAACCTGCCCCGCGATTTCGGCCCACCGCGGATCAACCCGGCACTGTCCGGGTCGCACACCTTCGAGGCGGTCGACACCGCCGGCGGCTACCTGTTCGCCGGGGTGGACACCCGCCTGATGGCTTTTGATCTGTTCCTCGACGGGCCGCTGTTCCGCGACGGGCCCTCGGTGGACAAGCACCCGGTGGTGGGCGAATTCACCGCGGGCGTGGTGTTCCACTGGCACGGGGTGCGTCTGGGCTATACCCATGTCTGGCGCTCGCGCGAATTCAGCGGCCAGGCTACCGGCGCCGCGGAGTTCGGCTCGCTGCACGCCACCTGGCAGTTCTGAACCGACCCGCCCCGGCGTTGTTACGATCGAGGCGTCGCCCCTTCCGGAGAACCTGCGTGCGCAAGATTTCCCGAACCTTCCTCACCGGCCTGGCCGCGATCCTGCCGGCGATGGTCACGCTGGCCCTGCTGTGGTGGCTGGGCAGCACCGCGGAACAGGTGCTGGGCGGCCTGCTGCAGGCCATCCTGCCGGAGCTGCTGTACGTGCCGGGCATGGGGATCGCGGCCGGCGTCGGCCTGGTATTCGCGGTGGGGGTACTGCTGCAGGCCTACGTGGTGCGCTGGCTGTTCAACTGGCTGGAAGGCCTGATGCAGCGCATCCCGGTGGTCAAGACCATCCACGGCACGGTGCGCGATGTTACCAACCTGGTCTCCGGCGACATCCACCAGCAGTTCGGCCAGGCAGTGCTGGTCACGCTGCCGGGGCTGGAAGCGCGCGTCATCGGCTTCGTCACGCGCGAGGACTTCGAAGGCCTGCCGGACGCACTGGGCGGGGCGGAGACCCTCGCGGTCTACATGCCGATGAGCTACCAGATCGGCGGCTACACCCTGATGCTGCCGCGCGACCGGGTGGAACCGCTGGAGCTGTCGCTGGAGGACGCGATGCGCTACGCCCTGACCGCCGGGGTCTCCGCGCGCAGGGAGGATCCCGGGGCGTGAATCGGGTGGTGCAGCGCGGCGGCCGGCGTCAGCCGTCCTCCAGCGGGGAGATGTCGCGCACCGCGCCGAACGCGGCCGAAGTGGTCATCAGGGCATAGGCGCGCAGGGCCTGGGTCACCGGCCGATTGCGCGACTCGGGCTTCCAGGCCTTCGCCCCGCGGGCCTCCATCGCCTCGCGCCGCGCCGCCAGCGTGGCGTCGTCGACGTCGATGCGGATCTCGCGCGCGGGGATGTCGATCACGATGGTGTCACCCTCTTCAATCAGGCCGATCGCCCCGCCCTGCGCGGCCTCCGGCGAGACGTGGCCGATGGACAGGCCGGAGGTGCCGCCGGAGAAACGCCCGTCGGTGATCAGCGCGCAGTCCTTGCCCAGCCCCTTCGACTTCAGATACGAGGTGGGATAGAGCATCTCCTGCATGCCGGGACCGCCCTTCGGACCCTCGTAGCGGATGATCACCACGTCGCCCGCCCGGATGCGGTCAGCGAGGATGGCCTCCACCGCGGCGTCCTGGCTCTCGAACACCCGCGCCGGGCCGGAGAAGGTCAGGATGCTCTCGTCGACGCCGGCGGTCTTCACGATGCAGCCATCCGGGGCCATGTTGCCGTAGAGCACGGCCAGGCCCCCGTCCTGCGAGTAGGCGTGCTCGATGTCGCGGATGCAACCGTTGGCGCGGTCGAGGTCGAGGCTGTCCCAGGCACGGTCCTGGCTGAACGCGGTCTGGGTGGGCACCCCGCCCGGCGCGGCACTGTACAGACGCTCGGATTCGGCCGCATGCCGCATCACGTCCCACTGTTCCAGGGCGGCGCCCAGGGTCGGGGCATGCACGGTCGGGATGTCGCGATGGATCAGCCCGCCACGGTCCAGTTCGGCGAGGATGCCGACCACGCCACCGGCGCGGTGTACGTCCTCCATGTGGTACTGCTGCGTCGCCGGGGCCACCTTGCACAGGTTGGGCACGTGGCGCGACAGGCGGTCGATGTCGGCCATGGTGAAGTTGACCTCGCCCTCGCGCGCGGCCGCCAGCAGGTGCAGCACGGTGTTGGTGGAACCGCCCATCGCGATGTCCAGGCTCATCGCGTTCTCGAACGCCTCGAAGGTGGCGATGGAACGCGGCAGGGCCGAGGCGTCGTCCTGCTCGTAGTAGCGCTTCGCCAGCTCGACCACGCGCCGCCCGGCCTCCTCGAACAGCGCCTGGCGCGCGGCATGCGTGGCCAGCAGCGAGCCGTTGCCCGGCAGCGACAGCCCCAGGGCCTCGGTCAGGCAGTTCATCGAGTTGGCGGTGAACATGCCGGAGCAGGAGCCACAGGTCGGGCAGGCGGAACGCTCGACGGCCTCCACCTCCTCGTCGCTGGCGCTGGAATCGGCCGCCTTGACCATCGCATCCACCAGGTCGAGGTGGATCACGTTGTCCTGCCCCGGCGCCTGCACCTTGCCGGCCTCCATCGGCCCGCCGGAGACGAACACCACCGGGATGTTCAGGCGCATCGCGGCCAGCAGCATCCCCGGGGTGATCTTGTCGCAGTTGGAGATGCACACCAGCGCATCGGCGCAGTGGGCGTTGACCATGTACTCCACCGAGTCGGCGATGATCTCGCGCGAGGGCAGCGAATAGAGCATCCCGCCGTGACCCATCGCGATGCCGTCGTCCACCGCGATGGTATTGAATTCCCTGGCCACGCCACCGGCCTGTTCGATCTCGCGCGCGACCAGCTGGCCCATGTCCTTCAGATGCACGTGTCCCGGCACGAACTGGGTGAAGGAGTTGGCGACGGCGACAATCGGCTTGTCGAAGTCGCCATCCTTCATGCCGGTGGCGCGCCACAGGGCGCGGGCCCCGGCCATGTTGCGGCCGTGGGTGGTTGTGCGGGAACGATAGGCAGGCATGATGGGCAGGTCTCGCGAACGTTCGTGGAAATGCGAAATCGTACATAATGCGAGCATCAATACCCAGTAGGGGAGGAAGCGTTCATGAAATTCGAGGTCGAGAACATCAAGTGCGGCGGCTGCGCCAGCTCCATCCGCAAGGGCCTGATGCAGGTCGAGGGCGTGGAATCCGCCGAGGTGGACGTCGAGAACGGGGCCGTGGAGGTCACCGCGCCCGAGTCCGCCGCCGACGCGATCCGCGAGAAACTGGCCCACATGGGCTATCCGGAGGCCGGCTCGGTCTCCGGACTGCGCTCCGCCGGGGCCCGGGCGAAGTCGTTCGCCAGCTGCGCGGTCGGACGCATGAGCGGTGACAACTGACCGCAGGCATCCGGCATGAACCATGGCACAGGGCATGCCCGGGGCCGGCCGGCCCCGGCCGTGCGTCGCCGACACCCGGCACGGTGGCGGGCCGGCCTGGTCGTTCTGGTGGCTGCGGTGGCGCTGGCCGCGCCTGCCACGGCCAGCCCGCCCGAACAGGGCGGCCTGCCGGAGACCACCCTGGAGGTCGGCGACCGGGAACTGACGGTGGAACTGGCCGCGGATGACGCCAGCCGCAGTCAGGGCCTGATGTTCCGCGAGGCGCTCGCGGACGACCGCGGCATGCTGTTCATCTGGGATACACCGGATCGCCGGGCGATGTGGATGCGCAATACGCTCATCCCGCTGGACGTCGCGTTTATCGACGGCGACGGCGAGATCACCAACATCGAGACCATGGCGCCCGAGACCACCCGCCTGCACTGGTCGGCGGCGCCGATCGAGTACGCACTGGAGGTCAACGCGCAATGGTTCGCGCAGCACGGGATCGAGGCGGGGGAGCGCATCCCCGGCCTGGATGCCGCGCGCGAGGCCGCCCGGGACCACTGACAGCCTGACCGGGCGCCTGCTGACCATGCGCGCGCCGCCTCCGGAATCAATGCCGGCACCGGGACCGAACCCGTGCCCGTCCGCCGCATCACCCAACTGTATTGGCCAACTGGATTGCGAGGGAGCCGCGTGAACCCGCCAGACCACCCAACCCGCCCGCATCCCGCACGTCGTGCCCCGGCTCCGGGGGAACTCGCGTGGTTCCGCGACGCCGTGCCATACATCGCCGCGCACCGGGGCCGCACCATGGTCATCGCGCTGGCCGGCGAGGCCGCGCAGGCGGCGGAGTTCCCGGCCCTGATGCGGGACATCGCCAAGCTGCATGCACTGGGTGTGCGCGTGGTGCTGGTGTACGGGGCTCGCCCGCAGATCGAGGCGCGCCTGGCCGAACGTGGTTTGCAGCCCCAGTACGCCGAGGGTCTGCGGATCACCGATGCCCCGGCGCTGGATGCCGTGCTGGACGCGGTCGGCCGCCTGCGGCTGCAGATCGAGGGCCTTCTGTCCCGCAGCCTGGGCCAGCCGGGCACCGGCAACGCACGCCTGCGGGTGGCCGGCGGCAACTTCGTCACCGCCCGCCCGCTGGGAGTGCGCGACGGGGTCGATTTCCATTACACCGGCGAGGTGCGCGGGGTAGACACCGCCGCGCTCACCGCGCTGCTGGATCAGGAGCAGGTCGCGCTGGTCTCGCCGCTGGGGTATTCACCCACCGGCGAGGTCTTCAACCTGTCCGGCGAGGAGGTCGCGACCCGCGTAGCGATCGCCCTGGACGCGGACAAACTGATCTTCCTGACCGAGGCCGGCGTGCTGCGCGGGCCGCAGGACGACGTGCTGGATCAGCTGACCGTGCCCGCCGCGGAGCGCATCCTCGCCGAGCGCGACGACCTGCCGCAGGAGCTCGCCAGCCACCTGCGCAGCGCGGTGGATGCCTGCCATGCACGCGACCTGCGCGTGCACCTGGTCGACCGCCGCGATGACGGCGGGCTGCTGACGGAACTGTTCACCCGCCAGGGCATCGGCACCCTGGTCTCGCGCGAGCCGCTGGAGCGCCTGCGCCCCGCGACCCTGGACGATGTCGGCGGCATCCATGCGCTGCTGGAGCCACTGGAGGCCGAGGGTGTGCTGGTGCACCGCGCCCGCGAACACCTGGAGCTGGAGATCGAGCGCTTCCGGGTACTGGAGGTCGACGGGCTGATCATCGGCACCGCGGCGCTGTACCCGTTCGGCGACCACGCCGCGGAGATCGCCTGCCTGGCGCTGCACGCCGAATACCGCGGCCACGGCCGGGGCGACCGGCTGCTGACCGCGCTGGAGGCGCTGGCGCGCGAGCAGGGGGTCCGCCGGGTGTTCGTCCTCACCACCCGCACCGCGCAATGGTTCCAGGAACGCGGCTACACCCCCGGCAGCGTCGACGACCTCCCGCCGGAGCGCCGCCAGCGCTACAATCAGGCGCGCAACTCGCGGGTCTTCACGCGCGAGCTGGAGGGCTGACCCGGGGCAGCGCCGGGCTCAGCGGCCGCGGGCCTCGTCGCGTTCGTGGGCCTCCTGCGCGGCCACGCTGAGGGTGGCGATGGGACGGATCTCGAGGCGCTCGAGCCCGATCGGCTCACCGGTCTCCTCGCAGTAGCCGTATTCGCCGCGCTCGATGCGCGCCAGCGCCTCGTCGATCTTGGTCAGCAGCTTGCGCTCGCGGTCGCGGGTGCGCAGCTCCACACCGGCGTCGGCCTCGTGGGTGGCGCGATCGGAGGGATCCGGCTCCTGCCAGTTCTCGGTGCGCAGATGTTCCAGGGTCTCTTCCGACTCGGCGATCAGCTCGGCCCGCCACGCCTCGAGTTTGCGCCGGAAATAGTCCAGCTGGCGCGGATTCATGTAGGGTTCGTCCTCGGAGGGACGATAGTCGGGATCCACCATGTTGCACCTCCGGATCGTGGCCCGAGCCACGGGCCCGCCACAACGGGTAAACCTGCACTAGAACACATGTGCCGGACTCAGTACAGACCGCCAGACCACGGGGATCGAACATGCACGAACCGCTGCGCCTGATCCAGGTAACCGACAGTCACCTGGGGACCGAACCGGGCCCGGTGCGCGCGGGCTACCCGGACAGCGACCTCGCATTGCGCCACGTCCTGGAAACCGCGCGAGCGCGGGAAGGCCTGCCCGACCGCCTGCTGCTGACCGGCGACCTCGCCGAGAACCCGTCGCCGGAGACCTATGGGCGCCTGAAGGCACTGCTGGACGAAACGGGACCCTGGCCCACCAGCGCGCTGGCCGGCAATCACGACGACGCACGCGAACTGGCGGTGACCCTGGAGTCGGCCGGCCATGCGGTCCATCGCAGCGAACGCCTGGGCAGCTGGCAGCTGATCGCCCTGGACTCCTCGCAGCCCGGAGGGCCGGCCGGCCATCTGTCCGACGCCGAACTGCAACGCCTCGAGGGGGCCCTCACCGCGCACCCGGAACGCCCGGCCCTGATCGCCGTACATCATCCGGTGGTACCGGTGGGCAGCCCGTGGATGGACGGCATGGGCCTGACCAATGCCGACGCGCTGTTCGCCGTGCTCGACCACCATCCGCAGGTGCGGGCCTGCGTGTTCGGCCACGCGCACCAGGTGGTCGACACCTTTCATGGCGACGTACGCCTGCTCGGCTGCCCCGCCACCTGCGTGCAGTTCCGCCCCGGGGCCACGGAATATCAGCTCGACGATGACCCGGACACCGGGCGCCCGGGTTACCGCGTGCTCGAACTCTATCCCGACGGCCGCCTGGACACGCGGGTCGAGCGGCTGCCTGCGCCGCCCGCGTGAGGGCCGCATGAGCGCATCGTCGGTGCCGGAGGATACCCGCGCCGCCGCCCTGCAGGCCTGGCTGGCGCAGCGACCCGGGTACTTCGAGGGGCTGCAACTGCTGCGCGCGGATGCCAGCTTCCGCCGCTATTTCCGCGCGCGACGCGACGGTGAGCCGGTGGTCATCATGGATGCCCCGCCGGAACGCGAACCGGTGGCCCCGTTCCTGCGCATCGCCCGTCTGCTGGAGGCCCTCGGCCAGCGTCCGCCACGCATCCATGACGAGGACCCGGACGCGGGTTTCCTGGTGCTGGAGGACCTCGGCGACCGCACGTTCACCCGGGCACTGGCCGAGGGCGAGGACGAGAAGGCCCTGTATCAGCGGGCCATCGACCGGCTGGCCGACCTGCACCGGGCCTGGCCACAGCGGCCTGCGGAGGCCACACCCGCGCTGCCCGCCTACGACACCCCGCGCCTGCTGGACGAGGCGCGCCTGTTCATCGACTGGTATGTCCCGGAACAACAGGGCCATCCACCGGCGGAGGCCGCCCGCGGCGCCTGGGAAACGGCCTGGACGCAGACCCTGGACGCCCTGCCGTACCTGGAGCCCACGCTGGTGCTGCGCGACTTTCACGTGGACAACCTGATGATCCCGCCGGAAGGTACGGGCTGCGCGCTGCTGGACTTCCAGGACGCGGTGCTCGGGAGCCCGGCCTACGACGTGGTATCGCTGCTGGAGGATGCGCGACGCGACGTTTCACCCGCAGTCGCGCGGGAGGCCCTCGCGCGCTACCTGCAGGCCACCGGGTGGCCCGATGAGGCCTTTCGCGTGCATTACCGGGTGCTCGGGGTCCAGCGCGCGATCAAGATCCTCGGCATCTTCACCCGGCTGCACCGGCGTGACGGCAAGCCCGACTACCGCCGCCACGAACCGCGCCTGCAGACGCTGGTGCGGCGCGGACTGGCGCACCCGGACCTGCAGCCCGTGGCGCAGTGGTTTCGGCGGCATCTCCCCGGCGATCCCGCGACTCCCGGACCCGCGCCGGAGGCACGCGCGTGAAACGGGCCATGATCCTCGCCGCCGGGCGCGGCGAACGCATGCGCCCGCTGACCGACGAACGCCCCAAGCCCCTGCTGGAGGCCGGCGGCAAACCCCTGATCGTCTGGACCCTGGAACGCCTGGCCCGCGCGGGGTTTGGCGAGGTCATCATCAACACCGCCCACCTGGGTGAGCAGATCCCCCGGCGGCTGGGCGACGGCTCGGCCTTCGGGCTGAAGATCCGCTATTCGCCGGAACCCGCCGGCGCCCTGGAAACCGCCGGCGGCATCCGCCAGGCCCTGCCCCTGCTGGGCCCCGAAGCCTTCCTGGTGATCAACGGCGACATCTGGTGCGACCACCCGCTCGTACCCCCCTCGCGGCTGCCGGGGGCCATCGAAGAACACGATGCCCCACTGGCCCATCTGGTGCTGGTGGACAACCCGCCGCAGCATCCGGACGGGGACTTCGCCCTGGGCGCCGACGGCCGCGTCACCACCGACACCGGCCCGGAACGCCTGACCTTCAGTGGCATCGGCTGGTATCACCCGGCCCTGTTCGCGTCGCTGGAGCCGGGCCGCCGCCCGCTGGGGCCGGTGCTACGCGAGGCGATCGCGCAGGGCCGGGTGAGCGGCGAACACTACCTCGGCCACTGGCGGGACATCGGCACGCCGCAGCGGCTGGCGGCGCTGGATCGCGATCTCGCGACCACGGATCAGGGCTTGATGTAGGTAAACCCCTTGCGCTGCAGGCGATACAGCTCGGTGATCCCGCTGGTCACCATCTCGTCGCGGATCACGTCGTGGAGATCGGCGCGCTCCAGGCCACGGGCCTCCATGGATCGCCGGCTGACCAGAAACTCGAAGCCCTGCAGCCGCAGGGTGTCGATGCGAATGGCGGTGGCGGTGTCCATGGAGGCCGATTCCAACAGGCGCACCCCCTCGCCATGCAGCACGATGCGGACGTCGGCCGGCCCGTGGCCCGGGTCGCCCAGGTGCTCCTTGAGATAGCGCAGGACGTTGGAGAAATGCTCGCGGTCGCCGGAATCCAGGTGGTAGACGATCCGGGTGACGGAGGGGCCGGCGTCGGGTGCCGCGCCACCCTCCCCCGCGACCGCGACCGGCTGCAGGGCCGCCAGCAGCAGGCACAGGCCGGCCCAGCGGAGCAGCGGAAGCGTCCGAGAGGAGGGCACTCGACGCTCCCGCCCCGGATCAGACCTTGATGTAGATCCAGCCTTCCGCCTGACGACGGGCAGCTTCGGCCACACCCGAATCAATGCGCTCGGCCTGTGGCAGGATATCGATATCCTGCAGCCCCTCTTCCCGCGCCAGGCGGCCGAGGGTCTCGTTGCAGGCCGTAAACCGCAGTCCGGGGTGTTCCCGGCTCAGACTGTCGACCCGCTCCGGGAACGGGGCCCGGTCCGCGCGCAGCATGTTGATGGCCTTGTTGTGCACCACGACCTGGACGTTCAGCTGCCGGCCATCGCGCGCGGCCTCATTGAACATCGCCTCGATGTCGTCCAGCAGCTCCTCCATCGCGACCCGGTCGGCGTCATTGACATGCAGAAGGATCTGATCGGTCTCGCTGGCTGCATGGACCGGCTGCGGTGCGGCGGCTCCGCCCGCGGATTCGGCTTCCGCCATCTCCGTGAACAGGGCACTGACGGTGTCGTCGAGCTCGGGCACCCCCTGGCCTTCGGACGCCGTCGCATGGGCTGCGGAGCCGGTCCCGGCCCCGTCCACGAACCAGCCGGCGTCCCGGGTCACCTCGTAACCGGCCACCGAGCCCAGCACCAGGGCCACGACACCGGCGGCCACCGATGAGAACCAGCCAGTACGCCGGGGACCACCCATCGGCGAGCGGAGCAATCCCGCACCACCGGAGCGGCCGCCGGCACCGCCGTGGTCATCCGCCCCGCCACGGTGATCCCGGGCCGGCGGTTCCACGTCCTCGTACGCCATCGCCACCAGCTCCTTGAGCTGGTGCATGTCACAGACCTCACGGCTCAGGTGCTCGCTGGAGGCGATCGCCTGCAGGGTCTGCAGCCGGTCCTCCGGAGAGAATTCGCCATCGACGAAGGCGTTGAGAATCTCTTCGCTCGGACGGTCCTGCGCCTTGAGTCGGTCTTCAGCCATTCTGGCTCCTTACTACCCTGAGTTGCGGCCCCTCTTCAGCGGATTCCGCGGCAGATTCCGTCGCCGCAGCGTCCTGCGGGGCCTGCTGCTGTTCCAGCAGCTGCTTTTTCAGTTGTGCCCGGGCGCGGCTGAGGCGGCTCATCACGGTGCCGATCGGGACGTCCAGCACTTCGGAGACCTCGGCATAGGCAAAGCCCTCCAGGTCGACCAGCGACACCACCTGCCGGTGATCGCTGCTGAGCCGGGCCATCGCCTGGTGCACGTCCGCCACCCGGCGGTTGCGCTCGGTCTGCTGCTCCGGGCAGTCCTCGCAGGCCAGCTCCATGTTGTCGACATCCACCGTGTCTTTCTGCCGCCGCCCCCAGTCGCGGTAGCAGTTGGTCATGATGCGGAACACCCAGGACTTCAGGGCATTCTCGTCCTGCAACGACTTCAGCCGGGTGAGGGCCTTCATCATGGCCTCCTGCACCAGATCGTCGGCCAGCGCGGCGTCGTGACACCAGGCATAGGCCATGCGGTACATCTGCGGCCGCAGGTCGCAAACCTGCTGGCGCAGCCGCCTTTGCGCGAACCAGGTCGCCATTGTTCTGTCTCCTCACATCCTGCAGGCCGTCTGTGCGGCCCTGCTTGTTCTTGTACCCTGTAGGACGCGGTCCCCGGGGACGCTATTCCCGGTTCCGGACCGGGTTGCCGCGCGCACGCGACACACTTCTCTGGCCAAGGATACGCAATGCCCTTCGATCCGCAACAGCTCGAGGCCTCGTTCGCCTTTGACCCGGACACCACAACGGACCTGCGCGAGCGCTGGGCGCAACTGATGACCGACGCGGTGTGGGCCGACCTCAAGACCGGCACCATCGGCGCGGTGCCACGCCTGCGCAAGCGCCTGCTGGAGCTGGGCGAAAACCTGCGCTCCCTGCTGTCCGATCGCGCCTGGATCCCGCACGAACGCGAACGGGTAAAAGGGGCGATGGCCGCCAGCCTCAACCTGCGCGACAGCCTCAACCAGACCGACCGCGCCGCCAAACTGCTCAATGGCGGCGAGGACTTCGAGCGCTTCGAGGCCGACTACCTGGCTTTCCGCAAGGCGCTGCTGGCGTTCATCGAACACCACGAGCAGCTCTGGGGGGACCTCCTCGAGTCGCTTTACGAAGACGCCCCGGACGACGCGGACACGGACGAGGACTGATCCATGGGCGAGGAGATCGGCTCGGAGTACTTCACCCCGGAGGACCGTGAACGGTTCCGCCGGGCCCTGGCCCACGAGACCGATCTGCTGCTGACCTGGCTGGACAGCCACCGGGATACTCCGCGGGGTCCGACCACCCTGGGCTTCGAAATCGAGGCCTGGCTGTGCGACGCCGAGGGCCGGACGCTGGCGGAGAACGATGCCTTCCTGGAGGCGATGGACAGCCCGCTGGTGTCGCGCGAGCTGGCCCGCTTCAACGTGGAACTGAACACCAGCGTGTTCACCGCGGGCCCGGGCTGCTTCACCGCGATCCTGCAGGAGCTGCGGGACACCGTGAAACGGGCGGATCGCGCGGCCGCGCGCTTCAATGGCGGGATCCTGATGGCCGGCAGCCTCGCCACCCTGCCCCCGGAGGAGCTGGGCCAGCACCGCATGTCACCCCAGGCGCGCTTTCGCGCGCTGAACGAGGCGGTACTGGAGAACCGGGCGCGGCGGCCGCTGCACGTCGACATCCGCGGCCGCGAACACCTGCTGCACGACCACGACGACGTGATGCTGGAGGCCCTCGCCACGTCGTTCCAGGTGCATATCGGCTGCGCACCGGGTGAGGCGCATCGCAGCCTGAACGCGGCCATGGTCGCCAGCGCCCCGGTACTCGCGGCGGCCGGCAACTCGCCCTATCTGTTCGGGCACGAGCTGTGGGAAGAGAGCCGCATCCCGCTGTTCGAGCAGGCGGTGGAAAGCGGCGGCTTCGCCGACTCGGCCCGGGGGCCGATCCGCCGGGTCACCTTCGGCAGCGGTTATCTGCACCAGTCGGTGGGTGAGCTCTTCCGCGAGAACCGGGACCATTTCCCGGTGATGTTGCCGGTCGACCTGCAGCATCCGCCGGAGGATCTGGCCCATCTCGCGCTGCACAACGGCACCATCTGGCGCTGGAACCGGCCGATCGTCGGCACCGACGCCGGGGGCCGGCATCACCTGCGCGTGGAGTTTCGCTGCCTGCCCGCCGGCCCGTCGCTGATCGACATGCTGGCCAACGCCGCCTTCGCGCTGGGGTTGATCGAATGGCTGCGCGATGCCCCCGGGGACGGCACCGCCCACACCCCGTTCGCCGAAGCCCGCGACAACTTCTATCATGCCGCCCGCGAAGGCCTGCACGCGCGACTGCGCTGGGGCCACGCGGACCCGCTCCCGGCCCCGCGCCTGATCCGGCACCAGCTGCTGCCGCGGGCCGCCGAGGGCCTGGAGAACCTGGAGATCGACCCCGGCGAGCGCGACGCGCTGCTGGGCATCATCGCCGCGCGCGTGGACAGCGGCCAGACCGGAAGCGTCTGGCAGCGCCGCTGGGTCGCGCGACACGGACGCGACTGGGCGGGACTCGTGCGCGCCTATCGCGGCTGGCAGAACACCGGCGCCCCGGTACATACCTGGGGCCTGTAACCCGAGATACCGAATCATGCCGCAAGACCGACCCGCGATCCGCGAATATTTCGAGCTGCCCGACGGCTTTCTCGACGCCACGCCACGCACCCTGAGCGAGGTCGTGCCGGAACCGGCCCTGATCCACCTCGGCGGGCGCCGCGAGCCCGCGGTGGCCGTGGTGCTCCTGCTGCACGGCAACGAACCGGTCGGCCTGCATGCCATCCAGCAGCTGCTGCGCCACTACACCCATCGCGAGCTGCCGCGCGCGCTGACCCTGGTGATCGGCAACCCGCAGGCCGCCGCGCTGAACCAGCGCCACCTCGACCAGCAGCCCGACTTCAACCGGATCTGGCCGGGCACCGAACAGCCGGGATCGCCCGAGGCGGAGAGCTTCGCCGCACTGGTGGCCCGGCTGCGCGAGCGCGGGCTGTTCGCGGCCATCGACCTGCACAACAACACCGGACGCAACCCGCATTACGCCTGCATCAACCGCCTCGACCCGGCGTTCATGCAGCTGGCCGCCCTGTTCGGACGTACGGTGGTCTATTTCACCCGCCCGCGTGGCGTCGCCTCCATGGCCCTGGCCGAACTGGCGCCCTCGGTCACCCTGGAATGCGGGCACCCGGACGATGCCGCCGGGGTACAGCACGCCTTCGAGATGGTGGATGCGGTGCTGCACCTCAGCGCCTTCCCCGACCACCCGCCGGAGCGCGACGCGATCGACATCTACCACACCGTGGCGCGGGTGCGGCTGCGTCCGGGGATGCGGGCGAGCACCGGAACGGATGCGGACGTCCGCCTGGAACCCGACCTGGACCGGCTCAACTTCCAGATGCTGCCGGCCGGTTCCTGCCTGGTTCGGCGACAGCCGGAGGTGGACGACCCGCTGGTGGTCACCGCGGAGGACGGAGCGGAGGTCACCGGAACCTATCTGGAGACCCGCGGGGAGGAGATCCGCCTGCGGCGCGACGCGATGCCGTCGATGCTGACCCTCGACAGCCGGGTCATCACCCAGGACTGCCTTTGCTACCTGATGGAACCCATGGACATGGGGACACTCACCGGAAACGTCGGCTGAGGCGGGAGACGGGAATCAGGCGTCGCGCTCGATGCGCTCGACGATCTGAGCGGGGCGGTCACCCTTGCGGTAGTTCGACAGATCGGCGGTGGTCTCGGCAAAGGCCTTTTCGCGGGCCTCTTCGGTCTCGTACCAGCGACAGGCCTCCCAGTCGGGACCCAGCAGATGCGGCATGCGGAAGGTCGCGTCCTCGGGCATGCGAATGCGAATACCGTAACGTTTCATGGTTCGGGCCTGCGCGGGTAGTGGAAACAGCGCGCCAAGTGTAGCCATCCCCCGGAATCGCGGCAATACACGCCACCGGAGACCGAAGGTACGACCCGGCCAGAGCGTGAATACTTGTCCCGGCATCCACTCCGTACAGCCCGACGGGCAACCGGACGGACAATCAGGGCGCGACGAGGGCCAGGCGTCTTTGAATCTCAGTGGCGTTTTCGGACGCGATCCTGCGAAACGTGGAGCTGATGCGGGTATCCTCCGCCACGGTTTGCCAGTACCCGATAGCAGCGCGACAGGCGGCCCCCCAGACGCCATGTTCGCGGGGCAATGGCATGGCGGGATCAAACGTCATTCGGGGAAGCTCGCCACCCGGGAGCGGCGCGTACGCCATCGGCAGCATGTCGTACACCGGGCACAGGACGAGGCGTCCCTGAGCCGGGCGAAAGGCGAGGTTGCCCGGATGCATGTCGCTATTGGCGATCAGTCGACCGAACCAGGTGATGTGACGGATGGCTGCAACCGCCTCCGGCGTCAGCAGACGCTTGTCGGCGAGCCCCGGGGCAAGGGTGTCCCATGCCGATGGCGCATGGCCGAGCAAGGCCGCGTTCACGGTCTCCAGCGTCACCACCGGGCTGCGGCCGAACAGGCCATGGCGATCGAAGCGTTCGACTTCCAGGAACGTGCGGCCCTGATGCTGGAGGATTCGGCTGGGCGGGCCCTGCACGCCGGGGAGTGCCGCGATCGCCTCCAGCGCCAGATGTTCCGCCACCAACAGATCCGACCAGCGCTGCACGGTCACGGAATCATCCGCACCGGAGAATTTCACGATGACATGCGGGCTACAGCTGTCCTGCAATTCCCGGAGAGCGGTGAATTTCGGGAACTCACCCGCGGCGCTGGAGCCCGCGAGGCCCAGCGAGATGGCCTCCTCCGCCGCCTTCACATACATCCGTTCGATATCGTCCGCCCCGAGGACTGCGGGCGGATCCAGGCGAGCCTTTTGCCACTCATGGAACGCGGCGTCCCCGACGATCAGATTACCCGGGAGGTCCGACCCCACACGACTCAGAACCCACAGGATATCGTCGTCACTCCAGGTATCCGGGCTGGACGAGACCCCCAGGGCATCCTGGAAGCGATGCGCCAGCTGGCGCCCGAGATAGCCCTGAGGGCGCATGTCATACAAAGGGTATGGCAACCCGTCCCACCAACCATCGCGGGTATGGTCGCTCTCCTCCAGAGGCCAGTCCGAGCCACCGAAATCGGCATGGCAGCCCTGCGGCTGAACGGGCGAGAGTTCCGTGAGTTCGTGCGGCCGGCCGGATTCATCAATCGTACGGATGGGGAGGGGCGCGAGGTCACCTCGCAGCGCTCGGCGCAGGGCGTAGCGAGTGCGCCGGGCCCGCCCGGCCGCAAGCACGGGCTCGGCCGTCTCCTGCAGCAGGCGGTGCAGGGTGGGGACCGACAACCCCAGTTCGCGGGCAAGATCGCCCGCACGCGCCGGCGCGAACCTGGCAAGCACCGGGCCGAGCCGCTGGTGCGCTGCTTCCCGCTTGCTCCTCATCGGAATCCACCCAAATGAAAGGATTATTGAGAAGATCTTAACCGATTAAGGTTCTGATTAATATGGCTGCAAAAGCCCACCCGGACATGGACTGAAACAATCACGGCGCCAGGGCGCGGAGCCGCTCCTGGCGAGAGAGGGAGTTCGAAGGAGTTGCCCCGGAGCGACCGCGCGCAATGGCCTGGCAGCAGTTCGGAGCTACAGGAAATGCCAGGCAAACATGCCCGGGCACCAGATGAGTACGGCGTGGGCACAACTGGGCACGGTGGGAGCCCAAACGAAAAAGGGCTGCCGAAGCAGCCCCTTGAATCTGGTTGGTGGCTACGCCCTGATTCGAACAGGGGACCCCATCATTATGAGTGATGTGCTCTAACCAGCTGAGCTACGTAGCCACGCGGGTTGCGAATTCTCCCGGGCCGGGATGGTGAAGTCAAGGCCCCGCCGGGTATCCGCCGTGTCAGATCTGCAGGCGTTCGACGATCCGTCCGTTCGCCAGGTGTTCGTCCAGGATCTCGTCGATGTCGCGCTCGTCCTGGTAGGTGTACCAGACGCCTTCGGGATACACCACCGCCACCGGGCCTTCGTTGCAGCGGTCCAGGCAGCCGGCGGTGTTCACCCGTACCTGCCCTTTGCCGTGGATGCCCATCTCCTTGGCCCGGTTCTTGGCATACGAGCGCATCTCGGTCGCCCCGTGATCCTCGCAGCAGTTGCCGTCTTCCCGGCAATTGGTACAGAAGAAGATATGCCGCTGGTAATAGCCCATGCGATGCTCCCGGATCAAATCCGCTTCATCATACTGTGTCCGGCCGGTTCAGCGAAAACGCCAGACCAGGCTGACCTCACTGATGGTATCGGTGTTTTTCTTGCCGGGCTCGACATCGGTGTTGTGCTTGACGGTGAAGCTGGTCCGCAAAGCCATGCGGTCGGTCATGTCGGCGGTCAGGGCGAGGATGTTCTCGACCTCGGTGTTGTCCCGACCGCTGATGATCAGCAGCTCGTCGGTCAGACGTGCGCTCTCGCTGATGTCCCAGCGCAGGTTGCCCCCGAGCCGGCCGACCGCGTCGGTGTCGGACTCGCCGGATTCGGCCAGGCGTGCCTGACGGGCGCCGGCGCCGATCTCGCCATCCAGTCGCAGGCGCTCGCGATCCACCAGACGCCGGCCGTAACCCACGGTCTGCGAGGCCTGATAGTCGTAGCTGCTGAAACGGTCGCGTTCGTAACGCAGCGCGCCGAACACGTAATCGTGTTCCGCCAGACGCCGGTCAAGCTGGTACCCCGCGATATAACGCTGCCCCGTGGTCTCGCGGTCTTCCTCGGTGAACAGCGCGTCGCCACGCAGCCGGTTGCGCCACAACTCGGCGGTATGCTCGGCGCGGATCCGACCGCTGGCGGTGGCCGACTCGGTATTCCCGGTCGTCAGCGAGGCTCCGGCCTCCAGAGTGGTTTCCCATCCCTCCGCATCCCAGGCCTGAGCCTGCGAGACTGGTATGCTGACAAGCATGACGGAAGACAACAGTACGGCGGCAGAACGCGGTACACGCGACAACATGGGACCCTCCGGGTCAGCAGACGGGCCCGGGACCCTAGCAAAGCCGCTGGGGGGCTCCGACCAACCCTCGAAGTACACGGGGCTTTCGGCGGTGGATCAGTGCGTGCACTGCGGTCTGTGCCTGCCCCACTGCCCCACCTACGGGCTGCACCGGCAGGAAGGCGACTCCCCGCGAGGTCGCCTGACCCTGATGCAGGGCCTGGCCCGCGGCGAGCTCGATCCCCAGTCCCCCCGCCTGCGCAGCCATCTGGAAGGCTGTCTCGGCTGCCGCTCCTGCGAGGCCGTGTGCCCGGCCGGAGTCCCCTTCGGTGCCCTGATGGATCGCAGCCGCGAAATCCTCCTTCAGGAATCGGACGAGCCGGAGGGCGCCCCGCTGCCCATGCCTCGCATGCTGCACGACCGCCTGCTGGGATCGCCCCGGCTGCGGCGACTCGCCGGCCTCGGGGCCCGGGCCGCCGCACGCCTGCCGCGCGCCGGGCTCCCGGGACTGGACGCCACCGTGCGCCGGGCCCTGGAACATGCGCGCCCCAGCCTCGCCCCGCCTCCCCGGCTGCGCGCCGACGGCCCGCCCGACGCGGTCGACGTGCTGCTGTTCACCGGCTGCATGGACGCCTTCTTCACCGGGCCCGACCTGGAAGCGGCCCTGACCGTCCTGCATGCGCTGGGTCTGAAGGTGGGCATCCCCTCCTCCCCGACCTGCTGCGGCGCCCTGGACCGACACGCCGGACGCCCCGCGGCGGCCACGGAACTGGAGCGGCACAATCGGGAAGCCTTCGGTGCGGCCGAGGATGGCCCGCCGGTGATCGTCCTCGACAGCGGCTGCGAGGCGACCCTGCGCGAGGCCGCCGACAGCTTCCCCGGCGCCCGCGCGACCAGCCTCACGCGTTTCGTCGCCCGACACCTGGAGGAACACGGGCCGCCCCGTGACGGCTGGCGCGAGGACCCGGTGCGCGTCGCCCTGCATCGCCCCTGCACCCAGCGGAACGTCACCCGCGAGGGCGAGATCCTGCCGACGCTGCTGCGCGGCCTGCCCGGCGTGACCCTCGCCGGGACCCCGTCCCTCCCCAACTGCTGCGGCGCCGGTGGCACCGCGATGCTCGCCTGGCCGGAGCAGGCCGATGCCCTGGGACAGCAGACCCTGCAGGCCCTGGGTACGGAGGCTCCTGACTGCATCGTCTCCGGCAACGTGGGTTGCCGGGTGCATCTGCGCGCCCTGCAGCCGCAATCGCCTGAAGACCCGCCGCTTGTCTCCCCGGCCCGTTTCCTTGCGGGGCGCCTCGCGGTAACCTGAGACAAGGCCCATACCCGAGCGCCCGCCATGCGCCGACTCTCCCCGCTGGATCATCTGATCACCCAGGCCGACGCCCTCGTCAAGGTCGTCTCCGGGCATGCCCGCTCCACCGGCCGCCCGTCGCCCGGTGGTGACGAACCCGGTCCGATGCTGGACGACCACGACCGTCAGGAAACCGGGCGGCTGATGCGGG
Organism: Thioalkalivibrio sp. ALR17-21; assembly: GCF_000420185.1. Taxonomy (NCBI): domain Bacteria; kingdom Pseudomonadati; phylum Pseudomonadota; class Gammaproteobacteria; order Chromatiales; family Ectothiorhodospiraceae; genus Thioalkalivibrio; species Thioalkalivibrio sp. ALR17-21. The sequence goes on from NZ_ATUL01000001.1 coordinate 180,637, forward strand.
TCAACCATGCCGGCGAGGTGGCCGCCCAGGGCCTGTATCAGGGACAGATGCTCACCGCCCGCACCCCGGCGATTCGCGCGCAGCTGGACCAGGCGGCACGCGAGGAAGGCGACCACCTGCACTGGTGCGCCCGGCGGGTCCACGAGATGGGCATGCACACCAGCCTGCTGACGCCCTTGTGGTACGTCAGCTCGCTGGGCGTGGGTGCGCTGGCCGGGCTGGCCGGGGACCGTTACAGCCTGGGCTTTGTCGACGAGACCGAGCGCCAGGTGGAGCAGCACCTGGACCGCCACCTGGACCGCCTGCCGCCGTCCGACACCGTGTCGGCGCGCATCCTCGAACAGATGAAGCAGGAAGAGGTGGAACACGGGGCAAAGGCCATGGCGATGGGGGGTCGGACCCTGCCGTGGCCGGTGCGCAGCGTGCTGATGCCGCTGACCTCGAAGATCATGACGCACACCGCCTACCGGCTCTGAGCCCGGTTTCCCCGGGCCGGGCATCCCGCGCGGCGCGTCAGCTCCCGCGGCTCATGTTCTTGCCGTAGAAGATCTCCATCATCTCGTGCTTGAGCAGCTTGGCGATGCGCTTGGCTTCCTTCGCCGAGTAGTCGTCCTTGCCCAGGCCGAACAGGTAGTTGTCGAGGTCGAAATCCTTCAGCACCATCTTGGTGTGGAACAGATACTCCTGGTACACGTTCACGTCCACCATCTGGTACTTGTCCTTGGTGTCGCGCGACAGGAAGTCCTGGATGGAGTTGATCTTGTGATCGATGAAGTGCTTCTTGCCGCGCACGTCCCGGGTAAAGCCGCGCACCCGGTAGTCCATGATCACGATGTCCGACTCGAAGCTGTGGATCAGGTAGTTCAGCGCGCGCAGCGGTGAAATGCGCCCGCAGGTGGACACGTCGATATCCGCGCGAAAGGTCGCGATCCCGCCCTCCGGATGCGCCTCCGGATAGGTGTGCACGGTGATGTGGCTCTTGTCGAGATGCCCGACCACGGTTTCCGGCAGCGGTCCCGGGCCCTCGGTGTAGCCGATCTGCTCGGTGGCCACCGGCTCCTCGGAGATCAGCATGGTCACCGACGCGCCCTGCGGGTCGTAGTCCTGGCGCGAGATGTCGAGGATGTTGGCACCGATCAGGTGCGCCACGTCCGTCAGGATCTGCGTCAGACGCTGGGCGTTGTAGGCCTCGTCGATGTAGGCGATGTACTCGTCGCGATGACGATCGCCCGACGCATAGCAGATGTCATAGATATTGAAGCTCAGGCTCTTGGTCAGGTTGTTGAAGCCGTGGAGCTTGATCTGCTTCTTGTGACGCGACATGGCGTACCCTCTTGCCCGGGCCGTAAGGAGCGGCGAATTGTAGAGACATCACGCGGCGAGTCAACGGCTTGCACCCGCCAGCGGCTCAGCGCGGAGCCGGCCCTTCCACGATCTCGAAATCATGGGTCACGCGGGCCGACGCCCCCAGCATCATCGACGCCGAACAGTATTTCTCGGCGGAGAGTTGCACCGCCCGTGCGACGTGCTTTTGCGACAGATCGTTCCCGTACACCCGGAAATGCACATGGATGTCGGTGAAGACCTTCGGCACCTCGTCGGCGCGGGTGCCGTCGATGTCCACCTGACAGTCGAGCACATCCTGCCGCGACTTCTTCAGCATCGCCACCACGTCGAAACTGGTGCAGCCGCCCAGCCCCAGCAGCAGCATCTCCATCGGACGCGCCCCCAGGTTGCGTCCGCCGGCGTCCGGCGCGCCGTCCATCACCACCGCGTGGCCGCTGTCCGTCTCGCCGACGAAAGCCACGCCGTCCAGCCATTTCACTCGTACTTGCATGTCCCGTCCTGCCCGATGTTTTTGTGAACCCGTCGAAGCAGAATCGTCACCGAACCACCCGCCGGGTGCATTACACTCTCGTGGACTACACTTTAACGTGTTCTCCCGATCGAACCGGTAATCATGAGCAAGCCTTCCCCAGCCCAAACAGCCATGCCCAACCATTCTCCGGCGATGGAACGCCTGCTGGAACACTGCCAGCGCCGCCACTATCCGCGCCGGACCACCGTAATCCAGGCGGGCACGGTACCGGACACGCTGTACTACGTACTCGGCGGCTCGGTCTCTGTCCTGGGCGAGAACAACGGCCACGAACTGGTGCTGGCCTATCTCAACCGGGGCGAATTCTTCGGCGAGCTCGGGCTGTTCGAGGATGATCCGCGCAGCGCCACGGTCGTCACCCGCGAGGACACCGACACCGCGGAGATCCCCTACACCCGCTTCCGCGAGCTGGCGATGCGCGACCCCGAGATCCTGATGCTGCTGACCCGACAGATCGCGGCCCGGCTGCGCCAGACCTCGCGCAAGGTCATGGACCTCGCCTTCGTCGATGTCACCGGCCGCATCGCGCACACCCTGCTCGACCTCGCTCAGCAGCCCGACGCGATGACCCACCCCGACGGCATGCAGCTGCGCATCACCCGCCAGGAACTGGCGCGCATCGTTGGCTGCTCGCGCGAGATGGCCGGCCGCGCGCTCAAGGAACTGGAAGAACGCGGCCTGATCAGCGCGCACGGCAAGACCATCGTGGTCTACGGCACGCGCTGATCCCGCGGCCCCGGCTCAGCCCTCGCCGCGGAACAGCCGCCCGAGGGCCGCGCCCGGATCCTCCTCGCGCATGAAGGCCTCGCCCACGAGGAACGCATTCACGCCCGCATCGCGCATCCGCTGCACGTCCTCGACGCTGTGGATACCGCTCTCGGTCACCAGCAGCACGTCCTCCGGCACCCGGTCGAGCAGCTCCAGGGTGGTCTCCAGACGCGTCTCGAAACTGCGCAGGTCGCGGTTGTTGATGCCGATCAGGTCCGCGCCCAGGCGCACCGCGCGCTCCAGCTCCTCGGCGTCGTGCACCTCCACCAGCGGATCCATGCCCAGCTCGCGGGTGAGAAAGATCAGTTCGCCCAGGTTGGTGTCATCCAGCACCGCCGCAATCAGCAGCACCGCATCGGCCCCCAGCACGCGCGCCTCGTAGACCTGGTACAGGTCGATCACGAAATCCTTGCGCAGAATCGGCAGCTCGCAGGCCACGTGCGCCGCACGCAGGTCACCGTCGCGGCCCTTGAAGAAGCTCACGTCCGTCAGCACCGACAGGCAGGTGGCCCCGTGCTCGGCATACGAGCGGGCAAAGGCATCCGGGTTGAAGTTCGGGCTGATCTGCCCCTTGCTGGGGCTGGCCTTCTTGATCTCGGCGATCACCGCGGCGCGCCCGGCGTCGATGTCCGCCTGCAGCGCGGCGCGAAAACCGCGCGGCTCCTCCGCCGACGTCAGCCAGCCACGCAGTTCGCGCAAGGGCTGCACATCGGAGCGCTCGATCAGTTCCTCACGCTTGCGTTCGAGGATCCGCTCGAGGATATCGGGGGTGTCGTCACTCATGTTTCAACTCTCCTTTTGTGCCAGCCGCGTGGAGACGGCCTGCAGCTGTTCCAGTCGTTGGCGGACGGCGCCGCTGTCGATCACCTCGGCGGCACGGCGCACGCCCGCCTCCAGGCTGGACGCGCCGCCGCCCACAAAGATCGCCGCACCGGCGTTGAGCAGGACGATGTCGCGCGCGGGGCCCGGCGTACCCGCCAGTACGTCGCGCAGCATGGCCGCCGAGGCATCCACGTCCTCCACCCGCACGGTGTCCAGGGCGGCCGTAGTCAGGCCGACATCCTCCGGCCGCAGGGTATATTCCGTAATCTCGCCGTCGCGCAGCTCCGCCACCCGAGTTGGCGCGCCAATACTGATCTCGTCCAGCCCGTCCTCGGCATTCACAACCATCACGTGTTCGGAACCCAGGCCCTTCAGGGCCTCCGCCAGCGGCCGCAGCCAGTCCGCGGAGAACACCCCCAGCACCTGGTTGGGCGCACCGGCCGGATTGGTCAGCGGCCCCAGCACGTTGAACAGCGTGCGCACGCCGAGCTCCCTGCGCGGCCCGATCGCATGGCGCATCGCCCCGTGATGGGCCGGGGCGAACAGGAAGCCGACCCCGACCTCCCGGATGCAGGTGGCCACCGCGTCGGGGCCCAGCTCCAGGTTTACGCCCAGGGTTTCCAGCACATCGGCGGAGCCCGAACGCGAGGACACCGAACGGTTGCCGTGCTTGGCCACCCGCACCCCGGCGGCCGCGGCCACCAGTGCCGAGGCGGTGGAGATGTTGAAGGTCCCGGAGGCATCGCCCCCGGTCCCGCAGGTATCCACCAGCCCCTCGCGCGGGACGTCCACCCGCGTCGCCAGTTCCCGCATCACCCCGGCGGCGGCGCGGATCTCGTCGATGGTCTCGCCCTTCATGCGCAGGGCGACCAGCAGGGCGCCGATCTGGGCATCGGTGGCCTCGCCGCCCATCACCGCGTGCATCACGGCGGTCATCTCGTCGGCGTCCAGATCCTGGCGTTCAATCAGTCGGGCAATGGCTTGTGGCAGTGTCACTCTGGTTCTCCCGGATGGCGGGCAGCGGTGGCCCGGAGTCGGTCGGGGGTCAACGGGGCATCAGTGTAGGGAAACACGCGCCGTTACGCAGGCCTGCCGCCCGCGGGGGCGCGCGGCACGTCGCGCGGACCGCCGCCCAGCCACCAGATCAGCGCCCCGACCGACCACACCACCAGGGCCCCCGCCACCAGGTGGCGCGGATCATCATCCAGATGATCGACCAGGAACAGCGTCAGCAATGCACTGATCCCCAGCTGCACGAAGGCCTGCATGGCCGAGGCCATGCCGCGTGCCCCGGGATAGCAGTCCAGCGCCAGCAGGGTCAGCGACGGCATGGCCGTGGCCAGGGCAAAACTGTACAGCGCGAACGGCCCGGTGATCGACACCACCGGTCCGTCCAGCCAGGCACCGCCCCCGATCAGCACCAGGGCCGTTCCGCTCAGGCCCAGGCCGATGCTCACGGCGGCCTGCGGCGTCAGGCGCGCGGCCGTGCGCCCGGCCACGAACGCCCCCAGCAGGAGCCCGGCCACCAGCGGCAGGAACAGCCACCAGAAATCGCGTTCGTCCCCGCCCAGATGCTCGTAGATCAGCGTGGGCGAGGCCGCGATGAAGATGAACATCGCCCCGAACATCGCCGCGTGCACCCCCACCGGCCGCAGGAATCGCGGGTTGCGCAGGGTCCGCAGATAGCCCTGCACGATCGCCGGCGGCCGGCTGCGCACCCGCCCGACCGGGGGCAGCGTCTCCGGCAGGAACGCCCGCGCCGCCAGCAACAGCACGCCGCCATACAGCGCGAGAAAGGCAAACACCGAGCGCCAGCCAAAACCGGCCTGCAGCCAGCCCCCGATGATGGGTGCGGCGGCCGGCCCGATGGAGAACACCATGGTCACCAGGGCAAAGACCCGGCGCGCATCGGTGGGGTCGAAACGGTCGCGCACCAGCGCCCGTCCGACCACCACCCCGGTGGCCGCAGCCAGGCCCTGCAGGATGCGCAGGGTCACCACCTGCCAGTACGCGGTGGCCACCACCAGCAAGGCGGAGATCAGCAGATAGGCGAACAGCGCCCACAGCACCACCGGGCGGCGCCCGAAGGCGTCCGACAGCGGACCGGTGACCAGCGTGGACAGGGCAAACGCCACCAGATAGGCGGACAGGGTAGCCTGCATGGCCGCGGAGTCCACCGCCAGGGATTCCGCCATCGCCGGAAACGACGGCAGATAGGTATCCAGCGAGAACGGCGCCAGCATCACCAGCGGCGCCACCAGCAGCGCATAGCGCAGCCGGAGTCGGCGATCACTCAATGACTGCACGACAATCGTCGCGCCTGGTTCGCACGCAAAAGCGTCTTGAGCGCGAACGCGCACATGGATCAGCGTTTCCCTGGGTTCACGCCGGCTGTGGCAGGCGGCGCAGGAAGTTGTCCAGCAGCTCGTGGCCCTGACGGGTCAGGATCGACTCCGGGTGGAACTGCACGCCTTCCACGTCCAGTTCACGGTGACGCAGTCCCATGATCTCGTCGCGCGAGCCGTCGGCGTGTTCCGTCCACGCGGTGACCTCGAGGCAGTCGGGCACCGAGCCGGCATCCACCACCAGCGAATGATAGCGGGTGGCCTCCAGCGGATTCTCCAGCCCGGTGAACACGCCCTGACCGGTATGGTGCACCGGCGAGGTCTTCCCGTGCATGATCTCGCGGGCGCGCACCACGGATCCGCCGAAGGCCTGACCGATGGCCTGGTGCCCGAGGCAGACCCCGAGGATCGGGATCTCGCCGGCGAAGCGCTCGATCACCGCCAGCGATACCCCGGCCTCGTTGGGCGTGCAGGGGCCCGGCGAGATGACGATCCCGGCGGGGTCCAGCGTGGCGATGTCCTCCGGGGTGATGCGGTCGTTGCGATGCACGGCCACCTCCGCTCCCAGCTCGCCCAGATACTGCACGAGGTTGTAGGTGAAGGAATCATAGTTGTCGAGCATCAGGATCATGTCGGGCTCCCGGATGGCCTGGACGGCGGGTTGCGGACAAGCGTAGCGCGGCGCGAGGAACGAAGCCCGGAAACCCGGGGAACAGGGGGGGCCACCCGCGCCGGCGGCGAAATCAGCGGCGGTGGCGGCGCGGTCCCAGCCCGCCCAGCGCGGTTTCCGCCGCACGCACCACGGCACGGCCCTTGTTCAGGGTTTCCTGCCACTCGTTCTCGGGCACCGAATCGTGCACCACCCCGGCCCCCGCCTGGATGTGCAGCTCGCCTTCGTGCAGCACCGCCGTGCGGATGGCGATCGCGGTGTCCATGTTGCCGGACCAGGAGAGATACCCCACCGCACCGGAGTACGGCCCGCGCTTGACCGGCTCCAGCTCGTCGATGATCTCCAGCGCGCGGATCTTGGGCGCGCCGCTGACCGTGCCGGCGGGGAAGGTCGCCCGCAGCACGTCCATCGCCGACAGCCCGGGCGCCAGCTCACCCTCCACGTTCGAGACAATGTGCATCACGTGCGAGTAGCGCTCCACCGCCATGGTCTCGGTGACCCGGACCGAGCCCACACGGCTGACCCGGCCGGCGTCGTTGCGCCCCAGGTCGATCAGCATCAGATGTTCCGCGCGCTCCTTGGGATCGGCCAGCAGTTCGGCCTCCAGCGCGCGGTCCTCGTCCGGATCGCGCCCGCGCGGCCGGGTCCCGGCGATCGGGCGCACGGTCACGCGTTCGTCCTCCAGGCGCACCAGGATCTCCGGCGACGCGCCGACCACGTGGTGATCGCCCAGGTCCAGGTAATACATGTAGGGCGACGGGTTCAGTTCGCGCAGGGCGCGGTAGAGATCCAGCGGCGGCGCGGAAAACGGCACGCTCATGCGCTGCGCCAGCACCACCTGCATCACGTCGCCGTCGAGGATGTACTGCTGCGCCTTCTCCACCGCCGCCTGGAAGCCCTCGGCCGACCAGCCGGGAACGTATTCCGGCACCGCGTGCGGATGCGGCGGATCGTCCGGCGGAACCAGCGGCTCGCCCAGACGGGTCTCGAGTTCGTCCAGGCGCTCGGACGCCACCACCTGCCCGTCCGGCCGGGACGCATCGGCGTGCACGACCAGATACGCGCGACTGGACAGGTTGTCGTAGACCACGACTTCCTCGGAGACCAGCAGCAGGATGTCCGGCAGGCCCAGTTCGTCGGGCTTGTCCGGGCCGTCCAGGCGCGGCTCGATCAGGCGGACGGTCTCGAAACCGAAGTAGCCGACCAGCCCGCCGGTGAAGCGCGGCAGGCCTGGCAAATCAACGACACGGAAACGCGCCTGATAGGCCTCGATCCAGGCCAGCGGGTCGGCCACGGTCTCGCGTTCGACCACCTCGCCGTCGGTCTCCACCGTGATCTCGTGGCCGTGCACCCGCACCAGGGTGCGGGCCGGCAGGCCCACGAACGAATAGCGCCCCCAGCGCTCGCCGCCCTGCACCGATTCGAACAGATACGAATACGGCCGGTTGGCCAGCTTGAGGAAGATCGACAGCGGGGTCTCGAGGTCGGCCAGGACCTCGCGCACCAGCGGGATGCGGTTGTGGCCTTCGCGGGCCAGCTCGTCGAACTGTTCGGGCGTCATGGCGGACATTTCCTGGCAACGGGTCGGATGAAGGACGGCGGTTCAGAGGCCGTCGCGCCATCGTCCGGTTGCGGGGAAGCAGGCGTCCATGACCGGCCTCATGCCGCCCGTGCTGGCAATCGCGCAGGGAGCTCGTCCAGACGGTCCAGCACCGCGTCCGGATTCTGGTCGCGGATGTCGTCCCCGTGATTGTAGCCGTAGGTCATGCAGACGATCTGGAAACCCGCCGCGCGCGCCGCCTTCACGTCGCTCTTCGAATCCCCGACCATCAGAGAATCCTCCGGCTTCACTCCCAGCTCGCGTGCGGCATGCCACAGGGGCTCCGGGTCCGGTTTTTTCTTCTCCAGGTCGTCACCGGCGACCACGATCTCGAAGTCGTCGAAGATGCCCTTCTCCGCCAGCAACGGGCGGGTGAAGCAGCCCGCCTTGTTGGTCACGCAGCCCAGACGGTAACCCTCGGCCTTCAACCGGTCCAGGCCCTCGCGCACGCCGGGATACAGCGGGCTGCGCCCGGCGGTGTTCTCCTGGTAGATCCGCATGAACACCGGCAGGGCCCGCTGGTACAGTTCCGGGTCGGGCTCGCCGTCGAGATCGTTGACCAGCGCACGCTGCACCAGCCGTTCGACGCCGTTGCCCACCCAGTTGCGCACCGCGGCCTCGCCGCGCTCGGGCAGGCCGAGCTCGCGCATCATCGCGTCCACGCTCCAGGCCAGATCGGGCACGCTGTCGATCAGCGTGCCGTCCAGGTCGATCAGGATCATGGCGGGGCGCTTCAGGCTCACGGGACCCTCAGGCGCCGGCCAGTTCGTCACGCATCTTCTTGAGGATGCTGTCGTAGCGGTTGGGATCAGAATCCTCGCCCGCGCCGAAGATCGCCGAGCCGGCGACGAAGGTGTCCGCGCCGGCCGCCTTCACCTCGCGGATGTTGTCGGCCTTCACGCCGCCGTCGATCTCCAGGCGGATGTCACGGCCGGAGGCGTCGATGCGCTGGCGCGCCTCGCGCAGCTTGTCCAGCGTGCCGGGGATGAACTTCTGCCCGCCGAAACCGGGGTTCACCGACATCAGCAGGATCATGTCGACCTTGTCCATCACGTAATCCAGATGCGACAGCGGGGTCGCCGGATTGAACACCAGCCCGGCCTTGCAGCCCTCGCTCTTGATCAGCTGCAGGGTGCGGTCGATGTGGTCGGAGGCCTCCGGATGGAAGGTGATGTAGCTGGCACCGGCCTGGGCGAAATCCGGGATGATGCGATCCACCGGCTTGACCATCAGGTGCACGTCGATCGGCGCCTGGATGCCGTGCTTGCGCAGGGCTTCGCAGACCAGCGGGCCGATGGTCAGGTTGGGGACATAATGGTTGTCCATCACGTCGAAGTGGACGATGTCGGCGCCCGAGTTGAGGACGTTCTCGACTTCCTCGCCCAGCCGGGCGAAATCGGCGGACAGGATGGACGGAGCAATCAGGTCGGGTTGTGCCATGCGGTGCCTCGTGAAAGTTGCATCGGGAAGGAAACCGGACACGGGCCGGTTCTTCTGAACCGCAAAACTTTACCCGAAGGCGCGGCCCCGGGCAAAAAAACCGGGACCGCGCCGCGGGGCCGGCGGGAACCGCCCCGGGAAGGTAACGCGTGCCTTACTCGGCGAACTCGGTGTCGATAAAGGCCGCCACGTTGGCGATGTCCTCGTCGCTCAGCGACTGCGCGTGGGGGCGCATCAGTGCGGTATTGTCTCCCACTTGTTCGCCGGCGCGGTAGCGTTCGAGCTTGTCCGTCACGTAGGCGGCGTCCTGGCCCTTCAGGGCCGGGAAGATCGCCTGACCACGTCCGTCGGCCTGGTGGCAGCTGGCACACACGGCCTGGTACATGGACTGCCCGGCCTTGATGTCGGCCGCCTGCGCCGGGAGGGTAAAGGCGAGGGCCAGACCGGCCCCGGTCATCAGCGCGAATACATTCTTCATTGTTGTTGTCTCCTGCTGGATCCTTCGGGTTTTGTGCACAGGGTCTCAGCCGCTGCGTGGAAGGAACATTAGCAGGCACTTCCTGAACGGTTCATTAAACAAATGCTGATTTGATCGGGGCAGGTCAGCGTCCGTGGAGATAGCGCTCGTCCGACCAGGTGGCCAGCCAGCCCGGGCGCAGGACCACCAGGGCCGTGACCACGATGCCATTGACCACCGACTCGGGCAGGATCAGCAGGGGGAGATAGCGCACGTAGTCGCGATAGACCTCGTGCCAGGCCAGTTCGGTGAACAGGCCGTACACTGCCGCGGTACCCAGCACCGCGACCACCGCCGACAGCGCCCCTCCGAGGAAGGCCACCCCGTAGAGATAGATGAACATGTGCGGCGGCAGGCGGGTTTCGGTCAGGCGCAGCAGCCCCCAGGTCACCGCCACCGGCAGAATGCCGGCCAGCAGCACGGTCAGGGGCACGGTCGACATCGGCAGCACGCCGAACAGTCCGAGCACGCCCACCACCAGAAACGCCAGCAGGATCGCCAGCTGCCAGCCGAACACCAGGGTCACCGCGGTCATGCCCATCAGGTGGAGGGCCAGACCGTCCACGGTCTGCGCGCGCAGGGTCCAGATCACCAGCAGCGCGATGAATGCGCCGACGAACAGCTGCGCACGTCCGGGAAAGAAAAAGGCCTCCCAGGGCATGCGACGCAGCATCAAGACCAGCCCCGCCCCGGTCAGGAGGGCCACCAGCACCTGGAGCGCGACGGGCAGATCGGCCGCACCCTCGGCCACGGGTCAGTCCTCCTCGCGGCGCGCCAGGGCGACGGTGTAGTCGCGCCCCTGCTTGAGCTTGTCGTAGTTGCCGAACACCTCGCGAAACCCCTTTTCGATGAAGCGTCGCAGCCCGGTAATGGTCACGACATACAACCGCCCTCCGGGGTTCATCTGCTCGTGCGCATCCAGCAGCCAGGTATAGAGCAGCTCGCGCCCGACCTTGGCCGGGAGATTGGAGGCGACGACATCGAAGCGACGGTCGCGGATATGCGAGAAGCCGTTGCTCAGCAGGCATTCGACGTTGGCCAGCCCGTTACGCTCGGCATTCGCGCGGGCGTATTCCACCGCCATGAAGTTGGTGTCCACCAGGGTGCAGGCCCCGGGCGCGGCCTTGTGCGCCATCACCAGGCCGATCGGGCCGTAGCCGCAGCCGAGATCGAGGCAGCGATCACCGGATCCGATCTCGGCGTGCCGCAGCAACAGCCGGGTCCCGTCGTCGATCCGCCGCGGCGAGAACAGGCCCCAGGTGGTCCGCAGGCGGAGCGGCACGCCTTCCAGGGTCTCCTCGATCTCGAGGTCCTGTTTCAGTTCGGCCTGACGCGCGCGCCGCGCGGCGGCATCGGGAAAATGGTTCCGGCTCATTGCGATGGTTCTCCGGCGAGGCCCCGCCACAGGGATTCGGCGACGTCGGCCACTGCGTCGGCGTCGTCCTCGTCCGGCAGGCCGACCACGTTTACATGCCCCATCTTGCGCCCCGGACGGGCCTCGGCCTTGCCGTACAGATGCAGCCGGGCCCGCGGCTCGCCGAGCACGCCGGTCCAGTCCGGCGCGGTGGCCGCCGGCCACAGGTCGCCCAGCAGGTTGACCATGGCCACCGGGGCCGTCGCCCGGGCCGGAGCCAGCGCCAGGCCACAGACCGCGCGCAGCTGCTGTTCGAACTGTGACACGCTGCAGGCATCCAGGGTGTAATGGCCGGAATTGTGGGGCCGCGGGGCGATCTCGTTGACCAGCAGCTCGCCGCCGGCGGTCACGAAGAACTCCACCGCCAGCACCCCGCAATAATCCAGATGCGACGCCACGCGTCGCGCCAGGTCTTCCGCCTGCTTCGCCAGATCGGCAGGCAGCCGTGCGGGGACGCGGGTCAGATGCAGGATGCCGTGGCGATGATGGTTCTCGGCCACCGGGAACACCTCGCTGCGCCCGTCCGGCGCGCGCGCCACGATCACCGAAACCTCGCGCGCCAGATCCACCTGTTCCTCCAGCACGCAGTCCACCCCGCCCAGCCCGGCATGGGCCGCGGCCAGCGCATCCGCGCGGTCGAGGCGGACCTGCCCCTTGCCGTCGTAGCCCAGACGGGTGGTCTTGAGCACCGCGGGAAAGCGCGGCGCCGCATTATCGGCGATCGCCACCTGCGGATCCGCGCCGGCAGACACCGGCTGCCATGGCGCAACCGCGATGCCCGCCTCGCCCAGAAAGCGCTTCTCCTCCAGGCGATCCTGGGCAATCGTCAGCGCCCGCACCCCCGGCCGCAGGCAGCCACGCGCCGCGACCCGTTCCAGCGATTCGGCGGGAATGTTCTCGAACTCGGCGGTGACCACCGCGCAGGCATCGGCCAGCTGATCCAGCGCTGCGTGATCGTCGAATGCGGCGACGCGGTGCCAATCCGCGACCGCTCCGGCCGGGCTGCGCGGGTCCGGATCCATCACCATCACGGCATAGCCCGAACGGCGCGCGGCCAGCACGAAATAGCGGCCCAGTTGGCCGCCGCCCAGCAGACCGAGGGTGGCGGGCGGAGCAATCATGACCGGTTCACGCCGGGTCCGGCGGCAGGGTCTGGCCGAGGACGGCGTCGCGCTGTTCGGCGCGGAAGGCATCCAGCCGGGCCGCGAGATCAGAGTCGCCGGTGGCCAGCATCGCGGCCGCGAACAGCGCGGCATTGGCGGCCCCCGATTCGCCGATGGCGAAGGTGGCCACCGGGATCCCGCGCGGCATCTGCACGATGGACAGCAGCGAGTCCTCGCCCTGCAGGTGACGCGAGGCCACGGGCACGCCGAGCACCGGCACCGGCGTCTTCGCGGCCAGCATGCCCGGCAGATGCGCGGCGCCGCCGGCCCCGGCGATGATCGCGGACAGACCCCGCTCACGCGCCTGTTCGGCGTACTCGAACAGCAGGTCCGGCGTGCGATGCGCGGACACCACGCGGGTCTCGTGGGGGATCTCCAGGCGCGCCAGCAGTTCGGCCGCGCGCTCCATGGTGCCCCAGTCCGAGGTGCTCCCCATGACCACGCCCACGCGCGGCGGTGTTGCGGTGTCGGTGATATTCATCCGCGCAACCATAGCGGGAGCGCCGTGCGGCGACAAGCCGGCCGGCGGTCTTCGACGGCACGTTCCCTGTATCGGCACAGCCGCTACAATACGCGGATGAACGATACCCTGCTCGAAAGTGACATCCCCGACCTGGACTGCGTCCACCGCGGCAAAGTGCGCGACCTGTACCGGGTGGACGACGACCACTGGCTGATGGTGACCACCGACCGGCTGTCGGCATTCGACGTGATCCTGCCTACCCCGGTGCCGGACAAGGGACGGGTGCTGACCGCGATCACCGTGTACTGGATGCAGCGCATCGAACGCGAGCTGGGCATCCCCAATCAGCTGACCGATATACCGCTGGCCGAGGTAGTGCCGGACCCCGCGGTGCGCGCGCCGCTCGAGGGGCGCAGCCTGGTGGTCCGGCGACTGGAGGCGCTGCCGGTGGAAGCGGTGGTACGCGGCTACCTGATTGGCTCCGGCTGGAAGGACTATCAGACGACGGGTGCGGTCTGCGGTCTCCCGCTGCCACCGGGGCTGGAACTGGCCGCGGCACTGCCGGAGCCATTGTTCACGCCCAGCACCAAGGCGGCGGTCGGGGATCATGACGAGAACGTCGACTTCGACCATGTCGCCGCTGCCATTGGCGAGGAGCGCGCGCGCGAGGTGCGTGACGCCAGCATCGCGATCTACAACCTGGCGCGCGAGCACGCCGCCGCGCGCGGAATCATCATCGCCGACACCAAATTCGAATTCGGGCTCGACCGCGAAGGCCGCCTGCATCTGATCGACGAGGTCCTGACACCCGACTCCTCGCGCTTCTGGCCGGCGGACGAATATACGCCGGGCCGCAGCCCCGCGTCGTTCGACAAGCAGTACGTGCGCGACTATCTCGAAACGCTGGACTGGGACAAGACGGCCCCGGGGCCGGCGCTGCCCGCGGAGATCGCCGAGCAGACGGCGGCGCGCTATCGCGAGGCGCTGGAACGCCTGACCGGGTCGCCGCTCGACCGGCCATGAATCCCGCGGGCCTGTTCGTCAGCGCCACCGACACCGGCGTGGGCAAGACCTTCGTTGGCTGCGCGCTGCTGCGGGCCTGGTGCGCGGCGGGGCTGAGGCCCGTCCCGTGCAAGCCGGCGGAATCCGGCTGCGAGACAGGGCCGGACGGCCTGTATCCCGCTGATGGCGTGGCCCTCACTGCAGCCGCGGGGCTGCCCCCGGCGGCAGTGGCACGGGTGACCCCCTGGCGATTCCCCGATGCCCTCGCCCCGGACCAGGCGGCGCGCAACACCGGCCACCCGCTGTACCTCGCGGACCTGGTCGACGCCTGCGAGGCACAACGAAAAGGAGCGCAAGGGCCGCTGCTGGTGGAAGGCGCCGGCGGCTTCTATTCGCCGCTGGCCGAGGACGCGCTGAACGCCGACCTGGCCGCGGCGCTCGGCCTGCCCGTACTGCTGGTGGCGGAAGATCGCCTGGGGACGCTGAACACCTGCCTGCTGACACTGGAGGCCCTGGAGCGGCGCGGGCTCGCACTGGCGGGGATCGTGCTCAACCGGCGCCAGCCCGACACCGATCCACGACTGGACAACGCATCCGCCCTGCAACGGCGCACGCACGCGCCGGTGATCGAACTGGCCGAGGGGATTACCTCGGACCGGGCCGGTCAGAGGGTCTCCACCTCCATCGCATCGGGCATGATCCCGCCTTCGGCCGGATCGGCCTCCGGCCGCTGATCCTCACCGCCCCGCGCCGGGGCCTCGTCGGCTTCGTCGCGGCGGAACTCGAGCAGGGCATCCCGCAAGGCCTGGGTGCCGGGGTGATCCACGCGACGGCTCTCGAGGATGTGCACCGGACGCAGATCCTCGCGGTAGTAGGCCTCGTTGAAGTCTTCGCGGACGGTCAGGCGCGAGCCTTCGAAACTCATGCCCAGATACGCCCCGCGCGCCCGCGCGTAAGAAATGAAATCCGCATTGACGGAAGCGCTGCGCCCGGCGCCCACCGGGCCCGCGGCGACTTCGGCATCACCTCCCAGGCGCATGGACGAGGCGAACAGCGAATCGCGGGCATCGGGCCGCCGTGCGACCATCACCACCTCGGCGGCGTCCCCGCCGAGCTGTACGCCGAAGCTGACGGATCCCAGGGAATAGAAACCCACTGGACTGTAGTCGCCCTCGTCTTCGTCCCAGGCCAGGGCCACGCCCAGCCCGCCGGATCCGCCAATGAAGAACCCCCCACGGATCACGCGCGGGAAGATCACCACCGCATGCGCTTCCCGCAGGTCGGCACGCAGCGCGGGGTAGTCGGGGTGCCCGGCCATGCGGGTGAGGGTGTCCTTGGCGCGGTCGACAATGTCCTGCGGATCGACGTCGCGCGCGAACGGATTGGCGCTGGCCGGCGGCGCCAGGGAAAGGATCAGGGCAAGGGCGAGGAGCAGGACTGCGAAATGACGCATCGGGACCTCCGGGGAGGGGCCGTTGTTCGGAACAGGGTGGCAATGATCGCACAAAAAAAAGGGGGCCGAAGCCCCCTTTTTCGTGCATCCGTGCGCGGATCGCGAGATCAGTTGATCTTCGGATCCAGATCGCCGTTGTTGTAGCGGGCGACCATGTCGTCCAGCGACATCGGCTTGATCTTGGACGCCATCCCGGCGCAACCGAAGGCTTCGAAGCGCTGCTTGCAGACGTCCTTCATGCCGGCGGTCGAGGCCTTCAGGAACTTGCGCGGGTCGAATTCCTTCGGGTTCTCGGCCAGGAACTTGCGCACCGCGCCGGTGGAGGCCATGCGCAGGTCGGTGTCGATGTTGACCTTGCGCACGCCGTGCTTGATGCCTTCCTGGATCTCCTTGACCGGGACACCATAGGTCTCGCCCATGTCACCGCCGTACTGGTTGATGATCTTCAGCCATTCCTCGGGTACCGAGGAGGAGCCGTGCATCACCAGGTGGGTGTCCGGGATCCGGGCGTGGATCTCCTTGACGCGCTCGATCGCCAGGATGTCACCGGTCGGCGGACGGGTGAACTTGTAGGCACCGTGCGAGGTGCCAATGGCGATGGCCAGGGCGTCGCACTTGGTCTTCTTGACGAAGTCCGCGGCCTCGTCCGGGTCGGTCAGCAGCTGGTCGTGGGACAGCGTGCCTTCGGCGCCGGAACCGTCTTCCTCCCCGGCCTGGCCGGTTTCCAGGGAGCCCAGGCAGCCCAGCTCGCCTTCCACGGACACACCGCCGGAATGGGCCATCTCGGCGACCTTGGCGGTCACGTCGACGTTGTAGTCGTAGGTCGACGGGGTCTTCATGTCGGGCATCAGGGAGCCGTCCATCATCACCGAGGTGAAGCCCGACTGGATGGAACGCAGGCACACCGCCGGCTCGGAGCCGTGGTCCTGGTGCAGCGCGATCGGGATGTCCGGATACTGCTCGGCGGCCGCTTCGATCATGCGGCGCAGGAAGGGCTCCCCGGCGTACTTCCGCGCACCGGCGGACGCCTGAATGATCACGGGGGAGTCCACTTCCTTCGCGGCCTCCATGATCGAATGGATCTGTTCCATGTTGTTGGCGTTGTAGGCCGGCATGCCGTAGCCATGCTCGGCGGCATGGTCCAGCAGCTGGCGAAGCGAGATCAGTGCCATGGTTCCTCCTTACGGGATTCGCACTTCAGGTTGGGAACTGGACGTCCGGGTGACAGCCGCCGTCAGGCGACTTCGCCGGCCCGGACGATTTTCATTGCGTTGGTGCCGCCATGGGCACCCTGCAGGTCGCCCTTGGTGATTATGACCAGCTGGCCATCCTGCACGACCCCCTCGGCCTTGAGCAAGTTGACCGCTTCGCGGTTCAGGCTCTCATGGCTCTCGGGTAGCGAGTCGACATACACCGGGTAAACACCGCGGTACAGGCTCATGCGCCGGCTGGTGTCCATGCGCCGGGTCAGCGCGTAGATCGGGATCCCGGAACTGATCCGCGACATCCACAGCGCGGTGGCGCCGGACTCCGTGAGGGCCGCGATTGCCTGCACGTCCAGGTGGTTGGCGGTATACATGGTGGCCATCGCGATCGCCTCGTCGACGCGCCCGAAGGTGGAGTCCATTCGGTGGTCGGACTGCCGCGCGGCACGCTGGCGCTCGGCGGCTTCGCAGATCCGGTCCATGCTGGAGACCACCCGTCCGGGATAGCGTCCGGTGGCGGTCTCGCCCGACAGCATCACCGCGTCGGTCCCGTCCAGCACCGCGTTGGCCACGTCGAAGACCTCCGCCCGCGTGGGGATCGGATTCTGGATCATGGTCTCCATCATCTGGGTCGCGGTGATGACCAGACGGTTGAGGGCGCGCGCCCGCGAGATCAGGGTCTTCTGCACCCCGGGCAATTCGGCATCGCCGATCTCCACGCCGAGATCCCCGCGCGCGATCATGATCACCTCGGTTGCCGAGATGATTTCGTCGATCACGTCCAGGGCCTCGGAACGCTCGATCTTGGCGCAGATCCCCGCCTCCCAGCCGGCCTCCTTCAACAGGCCGCGGGCAAGGTGGATGTCCTGCGCCGAGCGCGGAAAGGACACAGCCAGGTAGTCCACCTCCAGCTCGGCCGCCAGGCGGATGTCCTCGCGGTCCTTGTCGGTGATCGCCGGGGCGGACAGGCCTCCCCCCTGGCGATTGATGCCTTTATTGTTGGACAGCTCGCCGCCGACCACGACTTCGGTTTCGACCCGGCTGGCCGCGACCGCGGTCACCTTGAGCACGATACGACCATCATCCAGCAGCAGGATGTCATCCGGGCGCACGTCCTTCGGCAGGTCGGTGTAGGTCAGGCCGACCTGGGTGTCGTCACCGTCGTCGCGGCCCAGACCCGCGTCCAGCGCGAACGGTGCGCCTTCTTCCAGGTGCACCTTGCCATTGGCGAAGCGCTCGATGCGGATCTTGGGCCCCTGAAGATCGCCCAGGACGCCGACCACGCGATGGGCACGCTCGGCGGCCGCGCGCAGTCGCTGCACGCGGGCACGGTGGTCATCCGGATCCCCGTGCGAGAAGTTGACGCGCACGACATCGACGCCGGCCTGGATGATGGCATTCATGGCTTCGTCGCTGTCGGTCGCGGGGCCAAGGGTGGCTACGATCTTGGTGCGTCTCACGCGGGGCTCTCCGATGTTGGATGACGTAGCATTCAAGGCCGTTCAGCCCTTCGCCCGCTCCTCGAGCATCGCCACGGCCGGCAGCGTCTTGCCTTCCAGGAACTCGAGGAAGGCACCGCCGCCGGTGGAGATGTAGCTGATGCGCTCGGAGAGATCGTATTTGTCGATTGCCGCCAGTGTGTCGCCGCCGCCGGCAATGGAGAACGCATCGCTTTCCGCGATCGCCTCGCCCAGGGCCCGGGTGCCCGCGGCGAACTGATCGAACTCGAACACGCCCACCGGGCCGTTCCACACGATGGTGCCGGCATTACGCAGGGCTTGTGCGTAGGTGGAGGCGGTGTCCGGACCCACATCGAAGATCATGTCGTCGGCGCCGATCGCGTCCACCGCTTTGGTCTCCGCCGGCGTGCTGTCGGAAAACTCCTTGCCCACGGTGACGTCGGTCGGCACCGGGATCTCGCCGCCCTTGGCGCGCGCGGCTTCCATCAGCCGCTTCGATTCGTCGACCAGATCGGCCTCGTACAGCGAGTTGCCGACATCATGGCCCTGGGCCGCGATGAAGGTGTTGGCGATGCCGCCACCCACGATCAGCTGGTCCACGACCTTGGACAGGGATTCCAGCACGGTCAGCTTGGTCGAGACCTTGGACCCGCCGACGATTGCGACGAGCGGGCGCTTCGGGTTGTCCAGCGCCTTGCTCAGGGCTTCCAGTTCGCGGGCCAGCAGCGGACCGGCGCAGGCCTGCGGCGCGAACTTGCCGGCCCCGTGGGTGGAGGCCTGGGCGCGGTGAGCAGTACCGAAGGCGTCCATCACGTAGACGTCGCACAGTGCGGCGTACTTCTTCGCCAGCGCCTCGTCATCCTTCTTTTCGCCCTTGTTGAAACGGACGTTTTCCAGCATCACCACCTCGCCGGGCTGGATCTCCACCCCGTCGAGATAATCCCGCACCAGACGCACTTCGCGGCCGAGAAGCTGCCCCATGTGCTCGGCGACCGGGGCCAGGGAATCCTCCTCGGAGAATTCGCCCTCGGTGGGCCGGCCCAGGTGCGACATCAGCATCACGCCGGCGCCGCCTTCCAGGGCCTTCTGCACGGTCTCGAGACTCGCGCGGATACGCGCATCGGACGTGACCTTGCCGTCCTTGACGGGGACGTTCAGGTCCTGGCGCACGAGCACGCGGCGACCCTGCAGATCGAGATCGGTCATCTTGGTGACGGACATGGAATACCTCGCGGAAAAGGTTGGAACGAATAAAGTCTTCGGTGCAGCCCCCCTGGCGGGGAGGCTGCGCCCAAGACTCTGGCGGGATGCCGCCGGGAGCGGCGCGCGCCCCGGCGGACTCCCCTCAGGTCTTACCTGGCGACGTGCTCCACCATGCGGAGCATGTTGCAGGTGTAGCCGTACTCGTTGTCGTACCAGGCCACGACCTTCACGAACGTCGGGTCCAGCTGGATGCCGGCGCCGGCATCGAACACCGACGGGGCGGTGTAGCCGCGGAAGTCGGTGGAGACCACCAGGTCTTCGGTGTAGCCCAGCACGCCCTTCAGCTCGCCCTCGGAGGCCTTCTTCATGGCCTCGCAGACGGCCTTGTAGTCGGCTTCGCCGTTGAGCTCGGCGGTCAGGTCCACCACCGAGACGTCGGAGGTCGGCACGCGGAAGGCCATGCCGGTCAGCTTGCCGTTCAGCTCGGTCAGAACCTTGCCCACGGCCTTGGCGGCACCGGTGGAGGACGGGATGATGTTCTCCAGGATGCCGCGGCCGCCGCGCCAGTCCTTCATGGACGGGCCGTCGACGGTCTTCTGCGTGGCGGTGGCGGCGTGCACGGTGGTCATCAGGCCGCGCTTGATGCCCCAGTTGTCGTGCAGGACCTTGGCCACCGGCGCCAGGGCGTTGGTGGTGCAGGAAGCGGCGGAAACCATGTTCTGGCCGCTGTAGTCGCCGTGGTTGACGCCGTAGACGAACATCGGGGTGTCGTCCTTGGACGGGGCGGACATCACGACCTTCTTCGCCCCGGCGTCCAGGTGCTTCTGCGCGGTGTCGGCGGTCAGGAACAGGCCGGTGGACTCGATCACCACGTCGGCGCCGATGTCGCCCCACTTCAGGGCGGACGGATCCTTCTCCGCGGTCAGGCGGATGCGGTTGCCGTTCACGACCAGGTCATTGCCCTCGACGCTGATGTCGCCTTCGAAGCGGCCGTGGACCGAATCGTAGCGCAGCATGTAGGCCAGGTATTCCGGATCCAGCAGGTCATTGATGCCGACCACCTGCAGGTTGGGGAAGTCCTGGGCGATGGCGCGGAAGGCCATGCGCCCGATGCGGCCGAAACCGTTGATACCAACCTTGATAGCCATGGGAGTCTCCTCTTTCAGCTCTTATTGAAAATCGTCGGGGCTCAGCCGTTCAGCACGTCGCGGGCGATCTGCGCGACATTCTCCGGCTTGAAGCCGAAGTAATCGAACAGCGCACCGCCCGGGGCGGATTCGCCGAAGCAGTCCATGCCGAACACCGCGCCGTCCATGCCGGTGAACTTGTACCAGCCCGCGGTGGCGCCGGCCTCCACGGCCACGCGCTTGCGCACGGCGGACGGCAGCACGGATTCGCGGTAGGCCGGATCCTGCTGTTCGAACAGTTCCACGCAGGGCATGGACACGACGCGCGCCTTCTTGCCCTCGCCGGCCAGCGTCTCGGCCGCCTGCACGGCCAGCTCGACCTCGGAACCGGTCGCGATGAAGATCAGATCCGGGGTGCCGTCGCAGTCCTTCAGCACGTAGCCACCGCGCGCGATGTTGGCGAGCTGTTCGCCGTCGCGCTCCATGTGCGGCAGGCCCTGGCGCGACAGGATGAACGCGGACGGGCCGTCGGTGCGCTCGATGCCGGCCTTCCAGGCGACAGCCGTCTCGACCGCGTCACAGGGGCGCCACACGTTCAGGTTGGGGATCAGGCGCAGGCTCGGGGTCTGCTCGATCGGCTGGTGGGTCGGGCCGTCCTCGCCAAGGCCGATGGAATCATGCGTCAGCACGTACATCACGCGCTGCTTCATCAGCGCGGACATGCGGATGCCGTTACGCGCATAGTCCGAGAAGATCAGGAAGGTCCCGCCGTACGGGATGAACCCGCCGTGCAGCGCGATCCCGTTCATGATCGCGGCCATGCCGAACTCGCGCACGCCGTAGTACACGTAGTTGCCCGCGGCGTCTTCCTTGCTGACGCCCTTCGAGCCGCTGTACATGGTCAGGTTGGAGCCGGCCAGGTCGGCGGAGCCGCCCAGCAGTTCCGGCAGGGCCGGGGCGTAGCCACCGATGGTGGCCTGCGACGCCTTGCGCGAGGCGACCTTCTCGGCCTTCTCTACGGTCTGCTTGATGAAGGCATTGGCCTTCTCGCTCCAGTCGGCGGGCAGATCACCGGCCATGCGACGCTCGAACTCGGCCGCCAGCTCCGGATGCGCCTGCTTGTAGGCGGCGAAACGCTCGTTCCATTCGGCTTCGGCCCTGGCACCCTTGTCCTTCGCGTTCCAGCCGGCGTAGATGTCGTCCGGGATCTCGAACGGGCCGTGTTCCCAGCCCAGTTCCTTGCGGGTCAGCGCGACTTCGTCGTCGCCCAGCGCGGCGCCGTGGCACTCTTCCTTGCCGCACTTGTTCGGCGAGCCGAAGCCGATCACGGTGCGGCAGCAGATCAGGGTGGGCTTGCCGGTTTCCTTGCGACCCTGTTCGATCGCGGCCTTGACCGCATCGGCATCATGGCCGTCCACATCGCGCACCACGTGCCAGCCGTAGGCCTCGAAGCGGCCCGGCGTGTCGTCAGTGAACCAGCCCTCGACCTCGCCGTCGATGGAGATGCCGTTGTCATCCCAGAACGCGACCAGCTTGCCCAGGCCCAGGGTGCCGGCCAGCGCGCAGGCCTCGTGCGAGACGCCTTCCATCAGGCAGCCGTCACCGAGGAACACATAGGTATTGTGGTCGACAATCTCGTGCCCGGGCTGGTTGAAATGCGCGGCCATCATCTTCTCGGCCAGCGCCATACCCACGGCATTGGAGACACCCTGGCCCAGCGGGCCGGTGGTGGTCTCGACCCCGGCGGTGTAGCCGTACTCCGGATGGCCGGGGGTCTGCGAATGCAGCTGACGGAACTGCTTGAGCTCGTCCATCGGCAGGTCGTAGCCGGTCAGATGCAGCAGCGAGTACACCAGCATCGAGCCGTGCCCGTTGGACATCACGAAACGGTCGCGGTCGGCCCAGTCCGGGTTCGCCGGGTTGTGCTGCATGTAGTCGTTCCACAGCACCTCGGCGATGTCCGCCATCCCCATCGGGGCCCCCGGGTGACCGGAATTGGCCTTCTGGACCGCGTCCATGGAAAGGGCGCGGATGGCATTGGCAAGCTCTCTACGGGTGGGCATGCGGGTCTCCTGCTCAAGTGATGAAAGATTCTGGCCGGGGCGGGAGCCGGTCTGACGGCTCCGGCGCTGCAGCATCAAGGCGCGCCGGGCGGACCGGACATGGGACGGACGAGGCCGCACAACCCCAGCAACGGCGGAGCATTTTGGCCACTTTCAAGCAGCGGGGCAAGTCGCGCCCTCGCGCGCTTCGGCGGCCGTCACACGGCATGGGGCGGGAGGCCTTCACGAAGGCTTCACCCGGGGGGGCTTAGAAATTCCCGGCGAGTCGCGTTACACTAGCGGTCGTTTTGCGCAAAACTAAATCGAAACGACAGAAAAGGAACGCTTAATGTCCAACTACATCTTCACCTCGGAATCGGTCTCTGCGGGTCACCCCGACAAGATGGCCGACCTGGTCTCCGACACCATCGTCGACGCCATCATCGAGCAGGATCCGCACGCCCGCATCGCGTGTGAAACCGCCACCAAGACCGGCATGGTGATGCTGCTGGGCGAGATCACCACCGGCGCGCAGATCGATTACGAGCGCCTGGTGCGCGAGACCGTCTGCGAGATCGGCTACGACGATTCCCACAAGGGCTTCGACGGCAACACCTGCGCCGTGCTGAACGTGCTGGGCGAGCAGTCCCAGGACATCGCCATGGGCGTGGACCGCGACGTCTCCGACCGCGCCACCCAGGGCGCCGGTGACCAGGGCCTGATGTTCGGCTACGCCGCGCGCGAAACCGATACCCTGATGCCCGCCCCGATCTTCTACGCCCACAAGATGGTGCGCATCCAGTCCGAGCTGATGAAGAGCGGCAAACTGCCGTGGCTGCGCCCGGACGCCAAGAGCCAGGTCTCCCTGCGCTATGAAGACGGCAAGCCGGCCGGCCTGGACGCGGTCGTGCTGTCCACCCAGCACAGCCCGGAGATCTCCCAGAAGGACCTGCAGGAAGCCATCTATGAAGAGATCTTCAAGAAGGTCCTGCCGGCCGAGTGGCTCAGCCAGGTCTCCGATGACCAGATCCACATCAACCCGACCGGCAAGTTCGAAATCGGCGGCCCGGTGGGCGACGCCGGTCTGACCGGTCGCAAGATCATCGTCGACACCTACGGCGGCATGGCCCGCCACGGTGGCGGTGCGTTCTCCGGCAAGGACCCGTCCAAGGTGGACCGCTCCGCTGCTTACGCCGGCCGCTACGTGGCCAAGAACGTCGTCGCCGCCGGCCTGGCCGACAAGTGCGAGATCCAGGTCTCCTACGCCATCGGCGTGGCCGACCCGACCTCGATCACCATCGACACCTTCGGCACCGGCAAGATCGACGACCGTCGCATCGAGACGCTGGTCCGTGACATCTTCGACCTGCGTCCGTGGGGCCTGGTCCAGATGATGGATCTGCTGCGTCCGATCTACAAGGCGACCGCCGCCTACGGGCACTTCGGCCGCGAAGACGTCGACCTCCCCTGGGAGCGCACCGACAAGGCCGAGGAACTCAAGAAGGCCGCCGGACTCTAAGAGAGTCCATATTACGTAAGCGAAACACCCATCCGGCTGAGGAGCGCTGCAGCGGTTCCACCGTCAGGCTCAGCCGGATGTTCCCTGAAGTACACGGCGCTCATCCAGACCAACGGAGAAGTAACACCATGAATGCTGTGATGGATGCCAAGAAAACCGGCGATTACGTCGTCAAGGACATCAACCAGGCCGAGTTCGGCCGCAAGGAAATCGCGATCGCCGAGACCGAAATGCCCGGTCTGATCCAGACTCGCGAAGAGTACGCGGCCTCCCAGCCGCTGAAGGGCGCCAAGATCGCCGGCTCCCTGCACATGACCATCCAGACCGCCGTGCTGATCCAGACCCTGGAAGCGCTGGGTGCCGAGGTCCGCTGGGCCTCCTGCAACATCTACTCCACGCAGGACCACGCTGCCGCGGCCATCGCCGACAACGGCACGCCGGTCTTCGCCGTGAAGGGTGAGACCCTGGAAGAGTACTGGGACTACTGCCACCGCATCTTCGAATTCGACGGCGGTGCCAACATGATCCTGGACGACGGTGGCGACGCGACCCTGCTGCTGCACATCGGCGCCAAGGCCGAGAAAGACCCCTCCGTGCTGGAAAACCCCGAGCACGAAGAGGAAGTGGCCCTGTTCGCCAAGATCAAGGAACGCCTGGCCGAGCAGCCCACCTGGTACTCGGACATGCTGTCCAAGATCCACGGCGTGACCGAAGAGACCACCACCGGCGTGCACCGTCTGTACCAGATGGCGAAGACCGGCGAGCTGGCCTTCCCCGCCATCAACGTCAACGACTCGGTCACCAAGTCCAAGTTCGACAACCTGTACGGCTGCCGCGAGTCCACCGTGGACTCCATCAAGCGCGCCACCGACGTGATGATCGCGGGCAAGATCTCCGTGGTCGCCGGCTACGGTGACGTCGGCAAGGGTGCCGCCCAGTCGCTGCGTGGTCTCGGCTCCACCGTGTGGGTCACCGAAATCGACCCGATCTGCGCCCTGCAGGCCGCGATGGAAGGCTTCCGCGTCGTGACCATGGACGAAGCCGCCGACAAGGCCGACATCTTCATCACCGCCACGGGCAACAAGGACGTGATCACCGAAGATCACATGACCCGGATGAAGGATCAGGCCATCGTCTGCAACATCGGCCACTTCGACTCCGAGATCGACGTCGCCTCGATGCGCAAGTACGAGTGGGACAACATCAAGCCGCAGGTTGACCACATCATCCTGCCGAACGGCAACCGCATCCTGATGCTGGCCGAAGGCCGTCTGGTGAACCTGGGCTGCGGCACGGGCCACCCGTCCTTCGTGATGTCCAACTCGTTCACCAACCAGACGCTGGCGCAGATCGAGCTCTGGAACAAGGGCTCGGAGTACGACAAGCAGGTCTACATCCTGCCGAAGCATCTGGACGAGAAGGTCGCGAACCTGCACCTGAAGAAGCTGGGCGCGAACCTGACGCGCCTGACCGACGACCAGGCCAAGTACCTGGGCATGTCGGTGGATGGTCCGTTCAAGCCGGAACACTACCGCTACTGATCGGCCAGCCTCACATTAGTCAACTGACTGTGTGACAGCCCGGGCGGGCCGCATACTCGTGCGGTCCGCCTTCTTTTTGTCTGGAGGACAAGCAATGAGCAATCAGGAACGCGTCTTCAGCGTTGAATTCTTCCCGCCCAAGGACGAGGCCGGCGCCGAACGTCTGGCCAAGGCCCGCAAACGTCTGGGCGCCCTCAAGCCCGAGTTCTACTCGGTGACCTTCGGCGCCGGCGGTTCGACCCGCGACCGCACTCTCGAGACGGTCAAGGACATCATCAACAACGACGGCATCCCGGCGGCCCCGCACGTCTCCTGCATTTCGTCCACCAAGGACGAACTGCGCGACCTGCTGAACGCCTATCGGGACATTGGTGTGGACCGCATCGTGGCCCTGCGTGGCGACCTGCCGTCCGGTACCAGGCATTCCGGTGGCGATTTCCGCTACGCATCGGAGCTGGTGGAGTTCGTGCGTGCCGAATTCGGTAACCAGTTCAAGATCGAGGTGGCGGCCTATCCGGAGTTCCATCCGCAGGCCCCCAGCGCCGAGAAGGATCTGGACAACTTCAAGACCAAGGTGGATGCCGGCGCCGACACCGCCATCACCCAGTATTTCTACAACGTGGACGCCTATGTCGCGTTCATGGAACGGGTGCAAGCGATGGGGATCACCATCCCGATCATTCCGGGAATCATGCCGATCACCAACTACACCCAGATCGTGCGCTTCTCCGAGATGTGCGGTGCCGAAATCCCGCGCTACATCCGCAAGCGGATGGAGGCGTATGGCGACGACAAGGACTCGATCCGCAAGTTCGGCATCGAGCAGGCCACCCGCCTGACCGACGATCTGCTGGAAAAGGGCGCCCCCGGCATCCACTTCTATTCGATGAACCAGGCCGGCCCGACCGAACAGATCTGGAAGGACCTGGACCTCGACAGCCGTCGCTGACCATGCGCTGCCCCCGTCTGCTGATCGAGAACGCCGATCTGGCGGCGGGGCTGCGTTTGCCGGCCCCGGAGGATCGACTGCATTACGCCACCCGGGTTCTCCGGCTGAAGGACGGCGCCGCGTGCCGTCTGTTTGACGGCCGCGGCAATGAATTCGACGCCCGCCTGGAGACCGCCGGTCGCCGGGCGGGCGTTTTTCATCTGGGGGAACGCGCCGCCGAACCGACCACCCCGCGCTTCCCGATCACCCTTCTCCAGGGCATCGCGCGTGGCGATCACATGGATCTTGCGCTGCAGAAGGCCGTGGAACTGGGCGTTTCGCGTATCCGGCCGGTTCTGTGCGAGCGCAGCCGTTCGGCTGGTGGTCACAAGGGCCTGGACCGGCGCCAGAGTCACTGGCAGGGCGTCATTGCGGCGGCTGCGGAGCAGTGCGGACGGAACGAACTGCCGGTGCTGGAAGCGCTCTGCAAGCCCGACGAGATACGGCCCGGCGAGGCCCCGGAATCCGGGGGTGGCGACCTTGCCCTGCTGGCCGATGAGGCCGGGGTGCCGCTCTCCCGGGCCGTTGCATCAAACGACGCCTCCGGGCCCGACAGCGCCAGCCTCCTGGTGGGTCCGGAAGGGGGGCTGACGGATGCGGAGCGCGCCCTCGCGCGGGACAGGGGGTTCCTTCCGGTCCGCACCGGGCCGCGCACCCTGCGGACCGAAACCGCGGCCATGGCGATGCTGACCCTGGTTCAGTGGCGCTTCGGCGATCTCGAGCCGGCTGACGCGGACGGTTGGCGCGGCCCTTCAGCCCGCAGGCGTATCCGCTGTAGTCGCTGAACCGGCCGCCCGCTCTCGCGCGCCACCTTGCGGCAGCTCCCGCAGACGGGCTTCGATCGTATCCAGCCGCAACAGGTGCGTGGTCACGCCCGATGCCTTGACCCGCCACGACCAGGGTGTGGTCTCCACCCCTTCCAGAGCGAAGATGTTCTGCGGCGTGACACGCACCGGGTGCGGTGTCCCCCTGACCTCCAGCGCGTAGTACGGGAGCGACTCCGGCTCGTCCGCGCCCTGCAGGACGAGAAGACGGGTGAACCGGCGATGATCCTCGCCGGTGTCACGCGCCGGATCCAGCAGGTGGTTGACGTTGATCACCGGGATCTGCAGCTCCTTCCAGGTCAGGGGCGCCGCCAGCCACGGCAGTTCGGCCGACACCTCGTCTTCCTCAAGGCTGGAACCGGGTCGCGTGGTGACCTCCAGGAGCGCACTGCGCGGCAGCAGGATCGAGCCTGCTTCCAGCTGGACGATCACCGCCTCGACGCGATCTTCGCTTTCGCTCATCGTTCTCCTCCGCGACCGGTGACCCGGGTCATGCCGGGGCCCCTTCCAGCTGATGCTCGATCTCGCTGAGCAGGTCGTTTTCGAGGTAAGGCTTCCCGAGATAGCCGTTCACGCCCAGGCGCATGGCCCGCTCGCGGTGCTTCGATCCGCTGCGCGAGGTGATCATGATGATCGGTACGTCGCGGAACTCGGGATGTTCGCGCACATGAGCGGCGAACTCGAAACCGTCCATCCGCGGCATCTCCACGTCCAGCAGGATCAGATGCGGCCGGCGCTCGTCCAGGAGCGTCACCGCATCGAGGCCGTCGCGCGCGGTCACTACCTCGTAGCCCCTGCGGGTCAACAGACGCGCGGTCACCTTGCGAATGGTGATCGAGTCGTCGACCACCATGATGCGTGTCGCGGCGCTTTCGGGCTCGACGGCCTCGGCCTCGGCGGCGGTCGCCACGGTTGCGAACCGCATAAGCATGCTCAGATCCAGGATCAGCATCACCGAGCCGTCACCCTGCAGCGTGGCCCCGGCCACACCGGGGATCCGGCTCAGCACCGGACCGACCGACTTGACCACCACCTCCTGGCTGCCCGCCAGGCCATCCACGCGCAGCGCGACCTTCTGCTCGTCCGCACGTACCAGCAGCAGCGGGAAAGGCTCCTCCGGCAACGGGTGAACCCCGGCCTGGGTCTCGATGCAAAGGATCTCGCCCAGTGAATGCAGGGCGTATTCCTGGCCCACATAGCTGTAGGTCGGTGCCGCGCCGGAGTCGTCGATCTCCTCGCGCCGCGCGCGCACCACGCCCTCGACCGAGGCCATCGGAACCGCAAAGGTCTCCTCCCCAACCTGCACCAATAACGACTGGCTGATCGCCAGCGTGAACGGGAGCCGCAAAGTAAACCGCGATCCGGAACCCGGGATGGAATCGATGTCCAGCGTTCCGCCGAGCTGCTTGACCTCCGCGTTGACCACATCCATGCCCACACCGCGCCCGGCCACATGGTTCACCGAGGCCGCGGTCGAGAATCCGGATTGCAGGATCAGCTGCAGGGCCTGATTGTCGCTCAGTTCCGCCTCCGGCGTGATGACTCCGCGGTCGATGGCCTTGGCCCGCACGACCTCGGCATCGATGCCGCCACCATCATCGGCAACCTCCATCCGGATCTCGCTGCCGGCCTGCTCCAGGCTTACCGTGATGTGGCCTTCCCGCGGCTTTCCACGTTCTTCCCGTTCGTCGGGCGTTTCGATGCCGTGCGCCACCGCATTGCGCAGCAAGTGTTCCAGCGGGGCCACCAGGCGCTCCAGCAGGGCACGGTCGAGCTCGGAATCCTGGCCGACGAAATCCACCCGGACCTCGCGCTGCAGGTCGTCGGCCGCCGCGCGCACCACGCGCCGCAGGCGTGGCGCCATGCGCGCGAACCGGACCATGCGCTGCCGCATCAACTGGTCCTGCAGCTCGGTACCCACGCGTTTTTCCTGCACCAGCACGCCGCCGGCGGTCCGGAGCTCGTCGTCCACCTCCTGCTTCAGGCTGTCGAGGTCGCTCACACTCTCCGCCAGCGCGCGCGAAAGTTGCTGAATCCCGGAGTAGCGATCCATCTCCAGCGGATCGAAATCCACCTGCTCCTCGCCGGTTTCCTGTTCCACCCGGAACAGCACCTGCGCCTCGGTTTCGATCTCGAGCTTGCGCAGCTGTTCGCGCACCCGCGTGATGGTCCGGTCCAGTTCCTCGATCTGATTCTCGACCCGTCCGACCGTTTGCTCGAAACGCCGATGGAACGTCGCCAGTTCGCCGGCATTGTTCACCAGGCTGTCGAGGACCTCCGCGTCCATCCGCACCTGGTCCTGCAGCTTGCGGCTACCCGTTTCGGCATCTGCGGCCCGGGTTGCGGCCTCCCCGTCCGCCGGCGCCTCGCTCGGCTCGCCTTCGGCGGTCTCCTCCCCGGTCTGCTCCGCGCCGTCACCATCGGCTTCTTCTTCCAGCGTCCAGCGCCTCAGGACCGCCAGTTCCCGGCTTTCGTTTTCATCCGTCTGCCACGGTCCGACGCCGCGTTCGACCAGACCCTGAACTTCCACCAGGGCCTTCTCCGCCGCGTCGAAGAACGACGGACGGGGGTCCTGGCCCGCTTCGGTCTCGATCCCCAGGGTGGTTTCCAGAGCGTGGGCAATCGCGCCCACCACCGTGAAGCCCGCCATCCGGGCGCTTCCCTTCAGGGTGTGCACCTCGCGCTGGAAGGCTTCCTGGTCCGGTCCGGGCCGGCCGCCGGCCTCGCGCCAGGCCGCCAGGGTATGGAACGCCTGCTCGAGAATGTCATGGGCCTCCTCGATGAAGACCTCGCCGAACTCCGGATCAATCTCGTCTTCCGCCGGCGGGGGCGCTGCGGCGCCGGGTACCGACTCGGACTCGGACTCGGACTCGGGCTCGGACTCGGGCTCGGGCTCCGGCTCTGGCTCTGGCTCCGGCTCTGGCTCTGGCTCCGGCTCTGGCTCTGGCTCTGGCTCTGGCTCTGGCTCTGGCTCTGGCTC